>DATEMI010000127.1:0-16586 GCA_035275665.1 Terriglobales bacterium
GAAATCAGGATTGTTCGACAGTGTTTACGTGACTTCCGGACGCCGAATTCAAGGTCCAAATGGACGGCGGGAGAACCGCAAAACGCCGCCTCCGCCGCTGGATGAGGCAGCGCGCCAGAAGATGGCTAAATTTGAAGGAGTCGCCGAGGTCTATCCCGACGTTCGCTTTCCTGCCGAATTGAAGATGCCGGCTGCTGCGGCACAGAGTTCTTTGGCTAAGGCGCAAACCGCGACCTCAACTAGCGACACCTCCTCGCAAGCAGCCGAAGGCCAGAACTCTCGCGAATATCAACTGATCAGCGGACTACCGATGTCGGCGCGGCAGCTTGAGAGCTTTGACGACATGAAAGGCAAGTACTTCTCTTCGCCTGACGCAGCGGAGATCATCTTGCAGAGTGACGAAGCGAAGACGCTCACCGATAAACCGGATGATCTCCTCGGCAAAGATGTCGTACTGCGATACGCATCACGGCATTTGCTCAACGACGACGGGAGTGCGTCAGCTGCCTCCGAATACGGCGCAGCCAGCGAATTGAGCGTCTATGCGGTGTCGCCGAAAGAAGCTACTTTGAAGGTAGTTGGCCTGGTGGAATCCAAGGCCGACGCCGGGATTCGCGGCGCGGGAAGCGCAGGCGCATACGTCCCAATCGACTACGCGCTCAAGCTTGAACCGATGCAGATGACTCAAGTTCGTCTTGCCGGCGACCGCGATCCACTGGCCAACAACTACTCGGCGCTGATCGTGCGCGCCAATCGGTCGAGCCTAGTGGAGGGAATCGAAAATCAAATCAAGCAGCTTGGGTACAACACGTTCTCGCTGCTCGACGCGACGCGAAATCTCCGAAGGTTTTTCGCCATCCTTGATCTTTTTCTAGGAATTTTTGGCAGCCTAGCCCTCGCCGTGGCGTCGCTCGGGATTATCAACACACTGGTGATGTCGATTCTTGAGCGCCGACGCGAAATCGGAATTATGAAAGCGATCGGCGCCAGCGACGGCGATGTACAAAAATTGTTCTTCGCCGAAGCTGGAGCTATGGGCATCTTCGGGGGCTCGATGGGTGTCCTGCTGGGCTGGATCATCGGGCGCGTGATCAACTTTGGAACGCGCGTCTATATGCAGCGTCAGCAGCAGTTCACGCCCGACGATGTCTGGCTCGTGCCACTGTGGCTGGTGCTCGGCGCAATCGGCTTCTCGCTCATCGTGAGCCTGCTTGCAGGACTCTATCCGGCGGCGCGCGCGGCGAGACTCGATCCAATGCAGGCGCTTAGATACGATTGAAGCGGCATTCTGTCTGTCATTCCGAGCGTAGCGTCCGTGCTTTTCGGACGCGAAGAGAGGAATCCCTGTGGGCGCCCGCATTGGTGGAGATCTGCTAGCCCCCGGATGAAAGCTCGTAGGGATTCCTCACTTCGTTCGGAATGACAAAAGGGGTTCCCTTCTGCGACACTCAAGCATGAATCCCCAATCCATCGTCATCCTCGACTTTGGCTCGCAGTACACGCAGCTGATCGCCCGGCGCATTCGCGAACAGCGCGTTTTCTCGGTAGTGCTTCCCTGCACTGCGCCCCTGGATGAAATCAAGAGCTATTCTCCCGCTGGAATCATCCTTTCTGGAGGACCATGCTCGGTTTACGACGACGATGCTCCACCCGCCGATGAACGCGTCCTGCAGCTTGGCGTTCCAGTTCTGGGAATCTGCTATGGGCTGCACTTCATCACGCATAAGCTGGGCGGTAAAGTAGTTCCCGGTCCAAAGCGGGAATACGGGCACGCACAGGTCGAGGTCTTGGATTCATCGTCTTCTCTGTTCCGCAATCTTCCATCCTCTCTCTCGGTTTGGATGTCACACGGTGACGAGGCTCGCGAACTGCCCAGCGGATTCCGCGTGGTGGCGAGATCATCGAGCGCTCTGGCGGCAATGGAGAATCCTGAGCGAAGAACCTGGGCAGTGCAGTTTCATCCGGAAGTCCATCACACCAAACTGGGAACGGACCTGCTCCGCAATTTTGTTTTTGAGATCTGCGGAGCAGAGCCGAACTGGACAGCGCAGCGCTTCATCGATGAGACCGTTGCCACGATCAAGAACACCGTGGGAGACGGACGTGCGATCTGCGCTCTCTCTGGTGGCGTCGACTCCTCCGTTGCCGCCATGCTTGTGCATCATGCGATCGGTGATCGCCTTACGTGTGTTTTTGTCAATAACGGCGTACTGCGCAAAGATGAGTTCATCAAGGTGCAGAAGAGCCTGCGCGATCGGCTTGGACTGAATCTGGTAGCAGTGGATGCCGGGGAGCGATTTCTCTCAAAACTCAGCGGCGTTACAGATCCCGAAAAGAAACGCAAGATCATCGGCAACGAGTTCATTGCTGTCTTCGATGACGAAGCTGAGAGGCTCATCCGGCGTCATCAGCAGGAGAAGAGTTCGAACGGCCATCGCGCTTCCAAAGCTGAATTCCTTGTACAAGGAACGCTCTATCCAGACGTGATCGAATCGCGTTCAGTGCGCGGGCCATCGCAGACAATAAAAACTCATCACAACGTGGGCGGACTTCCGGAGAAGATGAACCTAAAGTTGATCGAACCGCTGAAAGACTTATTCAAGGACGAAGTCCGCCGCATCGGCCGCGATCTCGGCATGCCGGAAGAGATTCTGCACCGCCAGCCCTTTCCCGGACCGGGACTTGCAGTACGGATCCTCGGCGAGGTCACGCCGGAGCGCGTAAAGCTGCTTCAGGAAGCCGATGACATTGTCGTCTCCGAAATCAAAGCGGCTGGACTATACACGCAGATCTGGCAATCTTTTGCGGTACTGCTGCCGATAATGTCGGTCGGCGTGATGGGCGACTACCGCACCTACGCATACACCTGCGCGATCCGCGCGGTTCACTCCGAAGATGGAATGACTGCCGACTGGGTTCCGCTTCCCTATGAAGTGCTGCGTACAATCTCGAGCCGAATCGTCAATGAGGTTCGCGGAATCAATCGCGTGGTGTACGACATCACTTCCAAGCCTCCTGGCACGATTGAGTGGGAATAGGCTCTCCCGCTCTACTCCGCATTGAAAAGTGTTAAGCTACACATTACAGCCTGCAGCGAGATGAAGATACGAAACTTTGTCCATAAAGGCTTGCTGAAACTCTACATCGACGACAATCAAAAGGGAGTCCCTCCAGACAGGGCGGATAAACTCCGTAAAATGTTGGCCTTTCTCGATGAAATGGAAGATGTCAACGAGTTGCGCTCCCTTCCCCATTGGCGGGCTCACGTTCTAGCGGGGGATCGCAAGGGTACATGGAGCCTCAGCGTGACCGCGAACCGACGCCTGACGTTTCGCATCGATGCGGCAACCGGGGAACTATTGGATCTGGGCCTAGAGGATTATCACTAAACCGGAGCGTGAGCATTATGCCAATAAAAAATCCACCACATCCAGGAGATTTCATCCGTACGGAAATCGTCGAACCCGCTGGATTGTCAGTAACAGCGGCTGCTGCGGCTCTGCAGGTTTCGCGTCCGGCATTGTCAGGCCTTCTAAATGGGCGATCCGACCTCACGGGTACTATGGCCTTGCGCATCGAAAAGGCCTTCGGAGTAAAAATGGACACGCTCATGCGAATGCAGTCCGCGTACGACATTGCTCGCGCACGCAAACGTGAAAAGGAAATCAGAGTGCGTCCCGTCCATCGGCTCGCCAACGTCTAGCTTTCTCTAGTTTTGGGCCGCAACGCGAACTCAAGTCTGGTCTCTGGATTTCAATTGGAATCTATGTCTTCTATCGGCGAAAACGTAATTCGTATCGAAGCAGAGGCCCTCACTGCGCTTGCGAACCGACTGGACGGGCCGATGAAGCACGACTTCGAGAAAGCAGTGGATCTTCTCTTTCGTTGCTCGGCGCGCGTCGTAGTTACCGGAATGGGAAAGAGCGGGATCATCGCGCAGAAGATTGCGGCCACGCTCAGCTCGACCGGTACCCCCTCGCTGTTCATGCATCCGGCAGAAGCATTGCATGGGGACCTTGGCATGGTAGCGAGTGGAGATGTCGTGATCGCGCTTTCCTCCAGCGGCGAAACCGAAGAACTCCTGAAGCTGTTGGCGAAGATCAAGCGCGTCGGAGATGCACTGATCTCCTTCACTTGCGATGTGAAATCCACTCTGGCTCAAGCCTCGGATGTCGCGCTCGACTGCTCCGTTCCGCGCGAGGGATGCAATCTGGGCCTTGCTCCTACGGCAAGCACAACGGCAATGCTGGCATTAGGTGATGCAATCGCCGTAGCGCTCTCAGAGAGACGGGGATTCAAGGAAGAGGATTTTGCTGAGCTGCACCCAGGCGGAAAGCTCGGCAAGAAGCTGATGCGCGTCTCAGACTTCATGCATTCGGACGACGCGCTTCCGCGCGTCTCTCCCGATACCGCAATGCACGAGGTGATCTATGAAATGTCGCGTAAAAAGCTGGGGATGACCACGGTGGCCCAGAACGGGAAATTGTTGGGAGTGATCAGCGACGGCGACCTTCGCCGCCTGCTCGAACGCCGCGGTAAAGATGCGATGGATCTCAAAGCCGGCGAGTGCATGACGCGCACGCCGGTCACTGTGAATCCTTCTACGTTCGCAATGACTGCACTCAATTTAATGGAGCAGCGAAAAATCACATCTTTAGTTGTCGTAGAACAAGATTCCCAGTTGCTTGGTGTCGTTCATTTGCATGATCTTTGGGGCACCGAGTCGATTTGACCGAGAACAGCGAATACGAAGTTCACGAAGGCAAGATCGAGAGGTCACAAAGCGACTCTGTGACCTCATTCTTTTATCTTGGTGACCTTCGTGTTCGCCTTTCCCTGTTCCTCTGTTCGCTACAATAGAACCTTTACCCATGCATCGCTGGTCACAACTATTCATTCCCACATTGCGCGAGGCTCCTGCGGACGCCGAGGTCGCCAGTCACAAGTTCCTCGTGCGTGCCGGATATGTCCGTCAGCTCGCCGCCGGCATTTACTCCTATCTCTTTCTAGGTCAACGCTCAATCAACAAGATCATCAAAATCGTGCGCGAAGAAATGGATCGGATCGGGCAGGAGTTCCTGCTGCCGGCTCTGAATCCGCGGGAATTGTGGGAGGCCAGCGGACGCTGGTCGGTGATGGGCGACAACATGTTTCGCCTGAAGGACCGTAATGGCCGCGATCTGTGCCTGGGCATGACGCACGAAGAGGTTATGACCGAGATCGCCCGTAAAGAGCTGCGCAGTTACAAACAGCTACCCCAGATCTGGTATCAGATTCAGACGAAGTTTCGCGACGAGCCTCGTCCTAAATCGGGACTACTTCGCGTGCGCCAGTTCATTATGAAGGATTCGTATTCCTTCGATATCGACCCAGCCGGATTGGACGTCTCTTATCGCAAGCACTACGACGCTTACACTGCATCCTTTACTCGCTGTGGACTGAGGTTCGTCGTCGTGGAAGCGCACTCTGGCGCGATGGGTGGCTCGCAATCGCACGAGTTCATGGTCTACACCGACGCCGGCGAAGACATGGTCGCAAGCTGTCCGAAATGCGGCTATGCAGCGAATCTGGAAAAAGCGACGTCGCGTTTGGAGCCGGTAGACGATCTCAAAGCCACTGGAAACGGCTCTCCCGAATTGGTACAAACACCCGGAAAAAAGACGATCGAAGAAGTGGCCCAATATCTCGGCGTCTCACCGAAGCAGAAGATCAAAACACTGGCTTTGATTGGAACCTGGGATAGCAAAGATGGGAAGCGCATTGATCGGCCGGTTGCGGTCTTCGTACGCGGCGACCACATGCTCAATGAGGCCAAGCTGCTGGCTGCCATCGGAGCACAGGAAATTCGGCCAATGCATGCTGAGGAGATTGAGACATCATTCAAATCGCCTGCAGGCTATCTGGGGCCGATAGGACTGAACGGTTTAGAGGTAGTGGTAGACAAAGCCCTCGAAGGTCGCACAAATCTTGTCGCGGGGGCCAACAAAGAGGACTACCACGTGCGCAATGTCACTCCGGGACGCGACTTCCCCGTCAAGCAATACGCCGACGTTCGGAACGTAGAACAGGGGGAAGGCTGTCCTAATTGTGGAACGCCGATGGTGGTCGCCAAAGCTGTCGAGATCGGACACATCTTTAAGCTTGGCTACAAGTACTCGGAGTCGATGGGCGCACGCGTGCTCGATCAATCCGGTAAAGAAGTCGCTCCCATTATGGGAAGCTACGGCATCGGCATTGAGCGCATTCTCACATCGGCCATTGAGCAAAGCAATGACAACGACGGCTTCTGGCTGCCCCGCAGCATCGCGCCATTCGATGTTGTGGTCACATCGACCAATGTCGCGGATAGTGCCATTCGCAGCACCGGCGAGGAGCTCGCGGCCAAGCTGAGCGCGGCGGGATTCGACGTTCTGCTCGATGATCGCGAAGATCGCGCCGGCGTGAAATTCAAAGATGCTGATCTAGTGGGAATCCCTTACAGAATCAATGTTGGCAAGAAGGTTACCGAAGGTAGGGTTGAGCTCGTACAACGCTCGACACGCCAATCTACCGATGCTACGATGGCCGAAATTACTGATAAATTGCGCCAAATCGCGCAGTAATTGTGGCCTCCAGCCATGCAGAGACTTAAAGCACTGTTTGGGGTTGTTCTGGTCGTAGCCTTTTTCTACCTGGCCTGGAAAATACTCCCGCCATACATCCAGGAGTACCAGTTCCAACAGGAAATTCAGAGCATTGCCCGTAACAGCGAGTACGCTCCTCTGGACGAAAACGGCATTCGTAAGCAAGTGGCGCAGAAAATCAATGACTTCGGGATTCCTGTGAATCCTGAAAGCGTTGTGATCAACAAGGCGAGCTTCGACGTCACCATTGGTGTTAACTACACGGTACACGTCGACTCCGTTATTCACCCTTTCGATCTGCAATTTCATCCTTCTACGAAGAATGGGGATGCAGCCGATCCGGTTCCGGCAAATCGTACGACACCCTAACCGCTGACAATTTGCGTCCGCTCGCCCACAGCCTGTGTATTCTTTGACACTGCCCTTCCCGCCACGGCGGCTTAAGTCTCTGAAATTCCAATGGCAACCGACTGGCAAGCCGTGTGCCCTTAAAAGCATCAGACGCGGCATGGATGGCGCGCCAACTTTCGTCTAATCTATTAGGTAGCAGTCATCACATTGGCAATCAAACTTAAAATTCCACGCGGCCAGGGGATTCACAAGCGACTCTCCCATCCTGCCGTCAAAGCGTCCATTGCCGGATTCATCATCGTATGCATGGTCCTGTTTGGGGTCTTTGCGTACTACTACGTCAAATATCAGAGGATCGTCGATAAGCGCCTGAATGGGCCAATTTTCGCCAACTCGGCCAAGATCTACGCCGCCCCTGAGACGGTAAAGCTGGGCGAGGACCTCACAGCCGATCGCATCGCCGATCAATTGCGCCGCGCCGGATACACCGAAGCGAGCGATCGCAATCCCTCCCATGTCGGGACGTACAAAGAAGCGGCTTCGTCTATCGAGGTGCGGCCCGGACCGGAGTCCTATCACACACCGGAGTCCGCGACTATTCACTTCACCAACGGAAAGATCGATCGCATCAGCCAGAAAGCCGGCACGGACCTCGACGCGTATGAACTTGAACCCGAACTCGTAACCGGTCTGTTCGATCGCGAGAACCGCTCGAAGCGCCGCCTGATCACCTACGACGATATGCCGCAGGTGCTGGTTAATGCGATTCTTTCGATCGAGGATCGTCGCTTCTTCCAGCATAGCGGCGTTAATTACTATCGGCTTGCGGAAGCTGTTCTTGTCGATTTGCGCGGCGGACACAAGCAAGGTGGGTCGACTCTCACCATGCAGCTGGCGCGCGGGTTCTTCTTAACTCCGCAACAGACGATCAAGCGGAAGATGGAAGAGATGCTCATCGCGATCGAGCTTGAGCAGCGTCTCTCGAAGAAGCAGATTCTTGAGCTCTATGTAAATCAGGTGGACATGGGCCAGCGTGGCTCCTTCACCGTCAAAGGATTCGGTGAAGCGTCGCAGGCCTATTTCGGGAAAGACATCGGTGACCTGAGTCTTCCCGAAGCGGCACTGTTGGCCGGCATCGTGAACGGCCCAACATATTTCTCGCCGTATCGCCATCCTGATCGCGCGATGGAGCGCCGCAATCTCGTGATCCAGGCGATGGTCGAGAACAACGTGATCTCTCAGGCACAAGCCGACCAGGCCAAGGCGACTCCGCTGAAGCTCGCGGCTCCCAACGTCGAAGCCAGCGACGCACCGTACTTTGTCGACATGGTGCGCGAATCCCTGCTCGCGCAGTATCGCGATAGCGACCTCAACGATAACGGCTATCGCATCTATACCAGCCTCGATCTTGATCTGCAGAAAGCTGCAGCGAGTGCGATCGACATTGGCATGAAGCAGGTGGACGATTTAGTCCGCAAAAAGCGCACGAAAAAGGTTCGTGTAGGCAAGGGCAAGAGCGCAAAATACGTCACTACGGTTCAACCGGGTCCGGAAGCTCAGGTAGCACTGGTCTGCATCGATCCACACACCGGCGCCGTTCTCGCCCTCTCAGGCGGACGCAATTATGGATGGAGCCAGCTAAACCATGCTACTGCGAGCCGTCCAACCGGATCGATTTTCAAGCCCTTCGTCTTCGCAACCGCGATTAATACCGGGCTGACTGGAACGCAGCCAGTCTTTACACCAGCCAGCATCATCGACGACGCTCCGACCGTCTTCCAGTATGAAGACAAGGTTTACACGCCAAAGAATTTTGGAGACGAATACTTCGGCCCTGTCAGCGCCAGCTTCGCGCTTGCACATTCGCTGAATAACGCCACAATCAAAGTCGCAGAAGCAGTGGGATACGACAAAGTCGTAGCCCTCGCGCGCGCAGCCGGAATCAAGTCCGTGCGCGCAACTCCAGCGATGGCCATCGGCTCGTATGACGCTACGCCGATGGAAATGGCCGGCGCATACACGGTCTTCGCCAATAGTGGAACACGCATTTCTCCAATCTTCGTCACCTCAATTCGCGATGTGAAAGGCGATGTGATTCAGGACTTCACTACTGATACTCGCCAGGTCCTCGATCCTCGTGTCGCTTACGTTATTACTGAGATGATGGAAGGCGTGCTGAACTATGGCACGGCGGCAGGCGTGCGCAGCCGGTATGGATTCACCGCTCCCGCTGCGGGCAAGACTGGCACCTCGCATGACGCATGGTTCGCCGGCTATACCACGAACTTGCTGTGCATCGTCTGGGTTGGTTATGACGATTACAGCGACCTCCGTCTCGAGGGCGCTGATACTGCTGCCCCCATCTGGGCAGAATTCATGAAGCGCGCAATCGCGTTGCCCCAATATAAAGATGGGGTTAAGCCATTTACAGCTCCGTCGGGGGTGGTCGAGGTAAGTCTCGACAAAGTCACGAATTATCTGGCAACGCCGGTTTGTCCCAACGACTATCCTGCGGCCTTCATAGCCGGCACTCAGCCCAGCCAGACCTGCGAGATGACCGCCGGCGACCAGCGCAACTTCTTCCAAAAGCTCTTCGGAGTTGGCCCAAAGCCGCCGACGCCTCCTGCGGTGTCTAATCCCGGACAGCCGGCCCAGACGCAACCTTCAGGCCAGGCGGTGGTGCAGCCCGGCCAGCCGTCGCAACCTGCCGAGGGTGCCAATACTGCCGATGACAAGAAGAAAAAGGGCTTTTTTGGCAAGCTTTTTGGAAGCATTAAGGGAGATAATAAGGACCAAAATCCGCCGCAGAGTTCTCAACCACAGCCTGCGCCGAGGTAGAACCCGCGACCATCGACCTGGGGAGGTTATCGTGATGTATCGTTCCTGGTTCGCGCTACTGTTCGCTTTCACCGCTGTCGGATCGTTTGCTCAAACCGAAATCCCCCTGATCAACGACAGCTCCCAAACCATGACCACGCCGGCGCAACTGCGTCGCATCGAGCCGCCGTCGCCGACAGCCGGCGTGAAAGAACTCGAAGAACGCGGCGACATCCTGCGCGCAGAAAAGTACTACGCCGACGCGATCGATTATTATCAGGCCGCGATTAAGAAGAGTCCCAATCCGGCACAGCTCTACAACAAAGAAGGAATCGCGGAGCTGCAGATGTTGCACTTCAACGAAGCCAAGCATCTGTTCGAACACGCGATGAGGAGCAATCGCGAGTTTCCCGAGGCGACCAACAATCTCGGCGTCGTGTATTACAACATGCGCAGCTATGGGAGAGCGGTGAAGTACTACCATCGCGCGATCGGCATGAACAACGATTCAGCCAGCTTCCACAGCAATCTGGGAACGGCCTACTTCGCGCAGCACAAATATGAAAAGGCAAGCAAAGAGTACGCTACCGCGCTATCACTCGATCCCGATATCTTCGAACGCCACTCGCAAGCGGGCATCACGGCACAGATGTCCTCGCCTGAAGAGCGCGCACGTTATTCGTACGTAATTGCAAAGATGTTCGCCACGCGCGGAGATGTTGATCGCTGTCTTCTGTACCTGAAGAAAGCGATGGAAGAAGGCTACAAAGTATCGGAAGGATTCGAGAAAGATCACGAATTCGCCACCTACAGAAAAGATCCGCGCTTTCTGACTCTGCTCAACCACGCGCCGCTTCCGTTACCGAATTAGCGCGTAACAGAACCGCTTTCCAGTAACGATGCGGCAACTACAGCGCTGATCACCAATGAGGAAGTCGCTCCATCGCCGTCTTCAACTTCGGCGATGGACCAGAAGAAGCAAATCTCGCGTGGAAAGACGCCAGTATCTCAGCTCAATCCGCAGCAGTACGCGACCTGTGGGCGAAGACCAATTTGGGAAGACAAGCCAGCGTCAACGCGAAGCTCGCTGCGCACGCCAGTCTGCTTTATCGATTGTCCGATTTACGATAGGAGCCGACCCCTAGAACGGCTGGGCTCTCGTCCGGGAAATCCGGTTAACCGAACCGGACCCCTGCAACATTCTAAGAGTGCCTGCCTCTAAATCCGGTCAAACGAGTGGTCTCTGCTTGACCGACGCCTGCAGATCACGAGATTTCTCATAGGTTGAGCGGAGCAGCGCTTCGTCCTCCGGAGAGAGCTTTAGATTCTTTGTCAGCAGCAACTGCAGATTGGTGTGGAGCACCACTGCCTCTGCCTCGTAGGCGTGACAAAAATGCCGAATTTGCTCCGACAGGGAACGGAACTCACGCTCACGCCGGCTGTTGCGCCAAAGCAGCCAGCCAATCGAAAACCCGAGCAGGACAAACAAAACGCGGTAGATCATCATTACCGGGTGACCGCCTATTTCACCCGTGAATGATTGCCCTTCACCGCGAGCGTCGAGAGCTGTATCCAGAATCGCCGCCCCAATTCCGAACACAACCCCATAGATGATTTCCTTGTAGTCGCTAACCATGCACGCTGACGAGAGCGTTCAAGTTATCGCATCCCTATCTTGCGTGTCCAACGGCATGTCCTGCGATCTACCCTCCAGCAGCCCAAATCACGACGGATCCTGTTGATCGAGAGGGCGATTCTATCGAGCCAAAAAATGCGCTTGACATATATTCCCATATAGGCATATATTTCGAGACGTGGCAAGGGCAGCAACTACCTCCGACCCGTTCAACGCCGTAGCCGAGCCCCGACGGCGGCAGATTCTGGAGTATCTGGCAAATGAGGAGCGCGAGGTCGGCCAAATCGTGATTGCGCTGCGGCTGGAGCAGCCTTCGGTTTCGAAGCACCTGAAAGTTCTGCACAAGGTGGGACTGGTCCGCGTGAGGCGCAGCGGACGCCACATGCTCTACAAGACCAACGCGCAAGCACTGCGTCCGCTGCATGAATGGACTGGGTTTTTCGAGAAGCTCTCGACGGATCAGCTCGGCCGCATCAAGGACCGAGCCGAACAGAAGGAGCTGGAGAAGCTCTACATGAAGGAAACGAAAGAGAAAGGCAAGGAGTGAAGAATGATTTCCACCGATATCGCCCTAGATAACTTAACCCTCAACATACAAACCGAGATCCACGTCAGAGCCGCGCTGGAAACCACCTTTGAAGCGCTGCTCGAAGAACTATCGACCTCGCTCATCAACGGCCAAGGGGTACCGATGGCGATGAAGCTGGAGCCCTGGCCCGGCGGCCGCTGGTACCGCGATCTCGGCGAGAGCAACGGCCACTGGTGGGGCACGGTGCAAGCAATCAAGCGTCCGACGCTGCTCGAAATCTCGGGGCCGCTCTTTATGTCGTACCCAGTCACGAACAACCTCCAGTACCGGCTGAGCGAGCAGAAAGACGGAACACTCATCCTGTTTCATCACACCGCAATGGGACTCATCATCGACGACCATCGCAAAGGCGTAACTGGCGGCTGGGCGCAGATTCACGAGCACGTGAAGCAGCGCGCCGAGTCCATGATCGCCAAGGCAGCGCGACGATAGAGCGAGGGTTTCTGGGCAAACCGGAGAACACAATGTGTCCAGCATTTTTAACGACACTCTTCGGAGGATTCGTGGGCCCGGCTGCGGGCGGCCTGGCAGCAGTCGCCTTGATATTGCGGGGCCACAGATTACCGAAGCAGCCGGTCGAACCACCGAGTCCGACGTTTCAGGAATGGATAGCGGCCATAGAAGCGTCAGTACCGTTCGCGACAGCGAATGGGTCTGTGTCGAAACCTGAAGACGAACAGCAACCCCCTTGCCCCCTGCGAACGATGCCGACGTGTAGATCGCATCAGCACAGAAAGGCACCCATCATCCAGAGGTATCACACGAAGAATGGCTTGCCGCGCGCAAGCCATTCCTGAAAAAGGAAAGACAATTCAGCAGGCTGCGCGACGAACTCGCGCAGCAGTGGCGTTCCCTGCTGGCATCGGCCACCTACATCACACTCCTGCACGTATTACTTCCTTCGTAACCCGTCCGAGACTCATTTTGGTCGCATTTGTGCGTGGGTTGCGCTATTTTCCGCCTTAGCGCGCATGGATATGGATAAGGTTAGACGTTACGAGATCGTCGGCGAGCTAGGACGCGGTGCGATGGGCGTGGTCTATCGCGCGATCGACCCTACGATCGGCCGAACCGTTGCTCTCAAGACAACGCGGCTCGATCTCGACGAGATCGGGCAGGACGAGCTGCTGCGCCGCTTGCGCAATGAAGCTCACGCAGCCGGCCAGATGAATCACGCCAACATTGTCACCATTCATGACGCAGGCGAGTGCGATGGTCTCTTCTACATTGCAATGGAGTATCTGGAAGGAGAGACACTGCAGTCGTTGATGGCGGAGCAACGGCTTATTCCCACCGACCAGATCGTCGAGATCGCGAGGCAGGTGGCAGCCGGACTGGACTATGCACATGCGATGAAGGTGGTGCATCGCGATATCAAGCCGGCCAACATCATGATCATGCGCCAAAATATCGCCAAGATCATGGATTTCGGCATCTCCAAATCGATCGGCACTCTCACCCGCACCGGCCAGATCCTCGGGACTCCTTATTACATGTCTCCGGAACAGGTGATGGGTCATGCCGTGGACGGTCGCTGCGATCTGTTCAGCTTTGGCGTAGTCCTGTACGAGATGGCAACGGGAGCGCGTCCTTTCGGCGGAGATACTGTGGCCACGGTTATTTACAAGATCATCAATGAAACTCCTCCTTCGCCGTCTGAGCTGCAGGCAGCGATTCATCCGGAACTAAGCGCGGTAATCACGCGCTGTATGGAAAAACGACCTGAGGATAGATACCAGACTGGAGCCCAGCTTGCGGCGGATCTGGACAATTTCCCAAATTTGCATTCGGCTGAGTGGCCGGCGACTGTGTCGCGTTCGACTAGCTGGCTTCAGCAAACGCAAGCAACCGGACTTGAAGCAGCTGCCGCGGTTGCGGTAGCGCGATCCGGGCCCGTAGATGCGGTGCAAGCAACGACACAATCGACGAAGGCACCCCGAACACAGCCTGGCAACGAACGTCCCAAGAATCCGCTCGCAAGAAGAGAACGGGTCATTTGGATATCAGCAGTCCTGATTCTCGTGGTTTTTGCAGCTTTTAGCAGAGTTCGACGTCACCGCGGTTCGCATCAGCATTCAACTGGAGGAGCTTCCGTTGTGGTGAACGTTCCCGCAAACCTGGGGAAGCATGAACGGCGCGAAGTTGCCGAAAAACGCGAAATTCAACACGCGCAGGGGAGCCCGGCCCGACGCTCCTCGTTATTGCCGACCATTCCCGACAAGGAACAGACTCTCCCTGCTCAAACAAGAGTGTCGGTCTCCTTCACGTCGACTCCTGCAGGCGCCTCGATTCGACTCGACGGACAATCCGATCCCGCCTGGATCACTCCTTACATCATCGCCGACGTAGCTCCAGGAATACATGAGGTAGTCTTCTATAAACAAGGCTATTCGCCCCAGTTCAGGGAGCTAGAGGTCGGCGCAAGCGATGCAACCTACGGGGTGGATCTGGTTCCGAAATGACCATGAAGAGGTATTGCTTCACGGTTCAATGCTAAGCACGCGCTCACAATACTGTTTAGGCGACCAGGGAATTCAAACTACCTCGTTGGCGACCAGTGTCCCGAAGGCTCCGACTTCATTCAGACTAAGTCGGTCGATGCAGCTCGCGGGTGCTCCACTGATCTTCATTTTGATGAGTGGGATGATCCCGTCGGGCTAATTTATCGCTTAGCGTAGCCAATTCTCGCATTTAAGACCATCGACGCGACGAAACTCGCGCTCATTGTCGGTTACCAGAACGTGACCAAGAGCGAGCGCTTGGGCAGCGATGAGTAGATCGTTTGCACCGATCATTTTTCCAGCTTGTTCAAGCTGCGCTCGAAGCAAACCGTAGGTGACATCAGCGGGAGACTGCAGGGGTAAAACATCGATGGCTCTGAGTATCTCTTCCAATTGCGCTGTTAGCCGAGTCGAGTTTTTCTTCGCACTGCCATATCGCAATTCGGCAGCAACGATGATGCTGGTGCAAACGCGCTCTTCTCCAACCTTTTCTATGTGCTTCGCGATCTGCCCCTGTGGATTTCGAACCAGATCGGAGATGATGTTTGTGTCGAGAAGGTAGCGCATTAGAGCTCGACTGGTTCAGTGGGAAGTTCCGAAATGCGTGGAAACTTCTCCTTGAGTGGAGTCAGGTTCTTCAGCACCGTCAAGAGAGATGTAGGCGGAGTCGGCTCGATGATAAGTCGCTCGCCTTCCTTTCGAATGATTGCATCGTGTCCAGGTAGTTCGAATTCACGCGGGATGCGCACAGCTTGGTTTCTTCCGTTTCGGAAAAGCCGTACGTGCTGTTCACGAATCCGAGTAGTGCGCGTCTTAGGCATATGCCATAGCATATGCTACATACGTGTGCCCCGTCAATGCCGATATAAACTTCGTCGCTTCCCGGGGCCTGCAAAATTGATAAAACGTCGACCTGATTGTGAGTACCCGAATTGCGGTCTGACCAGCTTTCGTTGCAGAATATATGCCTTTGTTTGTTGTTTGTTGCTGGTCGCGGGAGTCCCACGTGAAGTCGATCAAAGTAGTCCTCCTCGTTCCTGTTGTTGTTTTGGTTTCTGTCGTAGCAGCCGCACAGATTTCATCGGGCTCCGGTCACCTTCAGCCCACTGAACGAAACGGCCGCGTCATCCTGCGCGGAAACGTGCATCCGCTGGCGCGCGCGGAATTCGATCATGGACTAGCTCCTGACAATCTCCCGCAGCGACGAATGTTGCTTTTGCTGAGACGCTCTGACGCTCAAGAATCGGCATTGGAGCGATTGCTGGAAGAGCAAGGGACAAAGTCATCACCGAATTATCAGCAATGGATCACACCCGAGGAATTCGCCAGTCGATTCGGCTCTTCTGACGCTGACATTCAAAACGTAAGCAACTGGCTTACTGCAAATGGCTTTGCCATAGACCGGATTGCCGCTGGCCGTAACGTGATCGAATTTTCCGGCACCGCCGGTCAGGTGCGGAACGCATTCCACACGGAAATACACAGTTTTCTCGCCAACGGCAAAGAGCACTGGGCCAACGCCACAGATCCCGAGATTCCGGCTGCGCTGGCCTCCACCATTGGCGGCGTCGTTTCGCTAAACGATTTTCCGCGGCCGCCGCTGAGTCATGAACTGGGTCTGGTGCAGCGTTCGCCATTAACTGGAGAATGGCAGCCAGCCTTCACTTTTACGCCGTCCGGGCGCGGCACGCTCTTCGGCATCGGTCCAGCCGACTTTGCCACCATCTACAACGTGCAGCCGCTGTGGGACTCAGGCATCGACGGAACTGGCCAGACGATTGCAATCGTCGCCGAAAGCAACATCAATCCAAACGATGTACAGAGCTTCCGCAGCCTTTTCGGCCTGCCGGTAAATCAGCCGCAGATTATCCTCAACGGTCCCGATCCGGGACTGGTACGCGGAGGCGCTGAGACCGAGGCCGTAGCCGACGTCGAGTGGTCTGGAGCCGTTGCCAGAGGTGCGACCATCGATCTGGTCGTCTCTTCGTCGACGGAGACCACATCGGGAGTCGATCTATCAGCGCTCTATATCGTCCAAAACAACCTGGCGCCGGTGCTGAGCATGAGCT
>DATEMI010000128.1:0-2327 GCA_035275665.1 Terriglobales bacterium
CTCTCACCAAAGCTTTTCGTTCGAGGCTGATCGAATAGGGGCTATTACAATCCCAATCCAGCCAAGACTTGGTTCAGTCCACTTGCAACTTGGCTGAGCGCACGGCCCCCGTTCAATAGGTTCGTTACCCCGCAAAGCAGGTTACCGAGCAGATTGCCGGAGCCAGATTGCGCAACGATATTCAGATTGATCGGATTCGGGATGTCCACGACAAGTCCGAGCAGATCGAGATGGAGAGGTCCCAACGTGAGCGAAAGAATCGGACACGTTCCGCGAATTCACGCAGATTGGAGGGTTGCTTCCGAAGTGGGATGCATTTGTATCTTTGAAGTTATGCACGCGTTGCGAACAAAATCATTCGCACAAAACCCCTTAGGCGTGAGAAGTACTTGAGGGGAGCGGGCTTGCCAGTCTGCTAAAGGACAATTAAAAAAACACCTATCCGGCAACTACAAAGAGGTTCTGCGCTCCGGCACGTCATTTTGTGGTACTCAACGCGTTCAGGCGAAATTGCAGCCGCCCAGAGCACCACCGCAAAAAGGATCGCCCGAGGGCGATCCTCCAATTGCACAAACAGTCTTGCGAAGCCTACGATTCCGATTCGCTTAAATCCTGGCTCGCCTGTTTTTTAGCCTTCTTTGCTTCGGCTTTAGCATCGGCGCTGGGCTGCAGTGTCGTGATGGCCTTGTCATAGAGAGATACGATCTCGTCCCAGTCAGTAGCTTGCATCGTTTGCGCCGTGGCATGGACTGCAGCAATGCCAGCTTCAACATGATATTCAGTCAGCTCCGAGCCTTCTGCCGAGAGTTCCAGCAGTTGCAATCCCTCCCCAATGAGTCCTTGGTCCCACAACAATCGATCCTGCTCGAAGAGAGAATTCAACTTGCCGGAATCATCCACGCGCGGGGGCAATTGGGCCTTATTGAGACACATCAGGGCGACGTGCCGTCTTCGAATGAGAATAGAATGAGTGGCAATTCCAACGGTAGGAAAGCGCATTGCCTAAGCATCCATTCGCCAAAGCTATCGGTATCAGAAAGCGAACGCCGCCGCGACGGTGCGACGGATGCACTCGCGAAATGCGCTTCCACGAATCGCGTACGCGCTGCACTGAATGTGGCGGTCGCTTCTGCTCATCTTGTATCGTGCTCGGCAAAGCAAGCAAGGGACTGACAGGCATCAATCGTCCAGCTTGTTGTCTGAGTTGCCGAGACGCGAAGATCAGGAACACCCAACCACAAGTGCTCAATCTCCCATCGTAATGTGCAGGTCAGAATCTCTGGCTAACGAATTGGGCCTTCGACGGCTGTAAGGGAACAGTGCGGCAGGCCCATTTCGTTTGCAGCAACGAAGGTATGTTCAGGAGAATTCCTGTGTCGAGGACAGCAGACGATTATTTCTTCGATAAAAGCATTCGCAAATCAAGCTGCTCTCTGGCGCACAGTTCCGGCGCTAAAGCCGCGTCTCGCATACAGCCACTCCGCGACCGGAGTCTTCAGCACTACGTGCATGAGCACATCGTACTCGCTCAGCGTTCTCCACGATCCTGACGAATGACGGCCAATGGCGCGGAACCTGACCTCACCATTTCTCACTCGATAATGATTGACAGGCAAGCCCCAGGACGCCGGAATAATTAAATCGTCGGGATACCCCACGGCTCCTCCTGTCCTGAATTTATTGGATTGTTGTTGGATGCGCCTTGCAAACACTCGGTGAGGCGGGTTGCATAGATTCCACACAAATTCGTGAGCTGGCCAGCTACTGACCATATTGTTGCTGCATCTCACTCTTACATGACTTCCATTTCGGAAGTGGATTGGGATGGTACTGTGGCACTCGAATACGCGGCAGAACACCTCTTTGCTGCCGCCCAGCTTCTGACGAGTGACCGCATCCCAGCCGACCATGCGTTGCGTGTGTCTTGCGAGCAGCACATTTTCTGCGCTCCTGGAATACCGAAAGCTCTTCCCGCAAGTCGTTGGGAAAGCGTTGGACGCTGCGCACTCGATATGCTGCGATAAAATCGGCTCCGCGATCAGTAAAGAAGACGTTCAGCAACTTGCCTATCGGGTGATGGAGCTGCTGCGGGAAATCGCTCGCGTTCTCAAACAAGCTGAACCAGGCGCAGCGTTGGCCGCGTAAAGAGACTGCGACGGGCAGGCGGTCGCGTGAAGGAAATTCATACGCTCTTTCCGGCGGCTTTCCATGCAAGCCATGCACAGCCAAGAATGTTGCCGAATTCGCCCAACTTACTGACTGCGAGTTTTACCTGTTTTGCAGACAGCGGCTGCGCGCATGAAAACATGGATTTTCTTAACGACGGC
>DATEMI010000129.1:0-5006 GCA_035275665.1 Terriglobales bacterium
AACTCGCCCATCATGCCGTTCGGTCCCGACTGCAAGAAACTTAGAAGCTGCTGAGCTTCTAAGCTTCTAGCTGCTAGCCAAAACGCAAGCTGCGTAGCCACGAAGCCTCGGAGCTTCGAGAGCTGAACCGCGGACAGCAAAACAAAAGATCCTTCGACTTCGCTCAGGATGCGGCAGTCGGCAGTCGGCAGTCGGCGAAGGCAACAGCAAGAAAGAAGCTGCTGAGCTGCAAGCTTTTAGTTTCTAAGTTGCTACGTAAATCAAACAGGCAATCGGGTACACCAATACAAGAACCAACATTGAGTTCATGGCGAAAGTGCCCTGTCGGGAGCATTCGTGTGCCCACCATCGCGGGAGATCCTTCGCCCCGAAACCGGGGCTCAGGATGACAAGCTTTAGAGGTTGTCGGCAGTCGATAGTCGGCGGGCCATGGTAGAGCATGGCCAAAGAGCCTGACCGGCAGCAATTAAGTCCGCAAAAGTGCGGGAGATTCTTCATCCCCCTAAGGCGGACTCAGAATGACAGACTGTTAGAGTTTCGCGTGCAACTGGCGCGAAACTTAACGGTACCCGAAACGCACAGGACAACTAACACAGCGTATGCGACGGACACGATTCAAGAGCAGCGGCGGTCACTATTTTTCAGTTGTTGATTCTTCGTTCCAGAAATTCATCTCCGACAGGCTCTTAGGCTGCCCTTCTTCTTCGCTTCTTTTTCCGAAATTTTCTCCATCACGGTGAGCTTCAACGGCAGGTGAGATGAAAGTTGGGCGCGCTATTCGCGCGCCCTTCAAGATTTCCTCTCTCCCTCGACTTAGGAGCCTGCGGCTCTCGCCATCTGCGCTGGTTGCTCTGTATAGACCCAAGCGCCAGCTACCGTTCCCAGCAAGATATCAATCAGCGATGCAACTGTAGCAATCGCGAGCAGTCGCGTTGGGAAGACCCCGAGTGCGTAGGTCCCCAGGTTCGGCAGCACGGCGCCGATCACCCAGACGGCAAAGCCTGCGCGGAGCGCAGTAGCTGGTCCCGCACCATAGCGTGAACGGATCGCCGCATAAACCCACACGGATGCGATCCCCAGCGCGAATCCCACGATATTGAACGCCACGATTGCGCCGGTACTCGGTCCACCTGCTGGCTTCCCTAATGCCTGCAGTGCTTGACTCCAGGCAGTTGCCAAAATCACCCCATGTGTCAGGAACTCGACGACATTTATCACGAGCCCTGCAAGCAGTCCGCCAAGCACAACTCGTGCTCTGTTGGTATGTGCCATCTCTCCTCCTTTTCCAAGGCCGCTGTAAGTGACAGAATCGCGCGAATTGTATCGCAACTTGCTGCGATCTGATTCACTGTGTTGATCAATATTTCGAGTGAACCTCGCCAACCCACCTCTTATTTATTTCTGGCCGCTCTGTCTAAGAACGGGCTCTGCAGAATTCGATCAACTGGATGCGAGTTTTCGATTCGCGCATAGCTATTGCCATGTGGTCCGATCACTTCCCCGGTTAGCTGTGCGCAGAAAACATCCGCCAATTGGAAGTCTCGACGCAAGTTTCGTCCCTTTGGAGCGCGTTTGCGCCTCACGCTTCTATACTGTCCAACGCCATGACAGAACTCTCTCGACGCGATTTCGCAAAACTTATCACTGCCGCAGGCATTGGCGCGAATCTTCCACTCGCGGCACAAACCTCTGATCGCACGGTTGCCATTCAAGTGGGAGCAGTTTCCTTTGTGGATGAAGGCGTCGCTCCAGTGCTCGATCGTTTCCAGAAGGACGCGAAAATCAACACTCTGCTGATCGCAACGTTCAGCTACGGCCGCGGCATCGCCGGAAGGCAGATCCCGGGACAGCCATTGCCCGACCACGGCAAGCAGGAGTACGACACCAACTTTTTCGGCGGCAATTTCGCGCACACGCATGAGCAGTATTACGCGCATACGTCGCTCAAGAAGATTCAGGCTCCTGACCATCCCGGCTTCGATGTTCTGGAGAGCGTTCTGCCGGAAGCGAAATCACGGGCGATGAAAACGATCTGCTGGTATGAGGATGTGTTCCGCTCCGATCTCGATGGCATTGAGCGTTTACAGGAAGTAACGCTCTCAGGTAAGAAGGCGAACACCCTCTGCTTTCACAATCCGGAAGTGCAGGCGTTCTGGCAAGCCCTCACTGAAGATTACGTTCGCAGTTATCCGATTGATGGAGTCATGTGGGGCAGTGAGCGGCAGGGTCCGTTCGGGAATGCGATCGGAGCCTCACATGGAGGAAATGGACGGGATCCTCTGCTGGTCACATGTTTCTGCGAATTTTGTAAGCAGGAAGCTAAGTCGCGCGGCATCGACGCCGTTCGCGCCATGGAAGGTTATCGCAAGCTCGCAGCTTTGGTTCAGCAGACCCGAGCTGGTTCGCGTCCGCCGGATGGATCATTCGTATCCTACTGGCGCCTGTTGGTGGACTATCCGGAAATCCTGAATTGGGAAAAGCTGTGGAACGATGGGCAGAAACTCGCTTATCAGAACATTCACAAAACGGCGAAGTCCATCCGGCCCGATCTTCCGGTTGGGTGGCATATCTGGCACAATAATTCTTTCAGTCCTTTTTATCGCGCGGAGCAGGATTACTCTGAATTTCGCAAATATTCAGACTTCCTCAAAGTCGTGATGTACAACAACTGCGGCGGACCGCGACTCGCTTCATATATCAAGAGCGTCAGCCGAACGATGTTCGCCGACTTCTCGCCCGATGAGGTCCTCGCGATGACTTACAAGATCCAGAACTTTACTGAGGCCAGTCGTCAGGATCTGCCGCACAAGGGATTATCAGCAAATTATGTCGAACGAGAGACTCGCCGTGCGCTCGCTAGCGCAGGCGAGGTAAAAATCTGGCCAGGAATCGATATCGACATTCCCACCGGCACCGACGAAAAGAAAACCCAGCCGGAGGACGTGCGCGACGCCGTACGCGCTGCATTTCACGCAGGGGCTCAAGGAGTCGTACTGTCTCGCAAGTACTCGGAAATGAGGCTCGCAAATTTGCGCGCAGCTGGAGACGCGTAATGAGTCCGCAAAAGAAAGTTCGATCGCCATTGGTAAACCAGAAGTTAGCGAAGCAGCATTCGAATAGCTCTTTGCCCGCAATCTTATGTCAGCGGGTCCACTTTGGCTGTCATCTTTCGTGCCTGCAGCACTGACTCTGGCTTCGTTTTAGCTGACTGGCGCCTTGGTCCCCACCGCGCAAATCCAACCTTGCTCGGGTTGCGTTGTGATTTCAATCTGGGAAAAACCCGCGTTCGCGAACAACTCGCGGTGCTCCTGGGCATCGAGCAGCAACAAGCCGGTTTTTGGCGCGTGCTTCTCGATGAGGCGTGACATTGTCGAGCTTGCGCCTTTATAGACTTCCGCAATAAGGACCAGCTTGCCTCCCACTTTCAATACTCTGCTGATTTCACGCATGTCCTGCTGCAGGTTGGACCACCAGAAATGAGTTTCTACGGCGGTGACGAGATCGAACATCTCGTCCGCGAAGGGGAGTTGAGAAACCGAGCCAAGCCGGATCTCGACACGTCCCATCGCAGTCCACTTAGCATTCGTCTTCTGGCTGGTGGCGACACTCTCTTCGGAATGATCCACGCCATAGACTCTGCCTTCTATGGCCTCCGCAGCCAGCTTGCTGAGCGTCCTGCCACCGCCGCAGCCAACATCGAGAATCGTGTACTGCTTCTCGATGTCAACGTGCGACAAACCCCAGTCGGTAACCCGCGAGTGCCGCGAGTTCATGTTCCACAGAAAAATTCTTCCCAACCATCCTTGTGGCTTCTGGCATTGATTGCGGCGCGGCTTGATGGTGATTGTTTTCATGGTTCACCAGTATTCATCCGCTGGAATGACGCTGAAGCGGATTCGTGTCTGAGGAGTTTGGCCTTAAGAGTAGACGAACTGGCTGGATTGTAGTTCATCGATTTCGGCAGCCAACATGCTCTCGTACTTATTTCAACTCACATCAGGACGATTGCCCCTTTTCAGTATCTTGGTACATATGTACAATGGTAAATAATGAAAGAGCGAGACGGCAATCAGTCCTACACAGTCGAGCGCGTGCAAACCGGCGTCCGCCTGGAGAAGCGGCTGCTGAAGGTCTTGAAAGCCTTCGCCGAATATCGAGACATGACGCTCGGAGACCTGCTGGAAGGCATCGTGCTCCACGCCTTCGACGGCAAGGCTCCGTTCAGCCCGGAGTCTCTCAAGCGCATCGCCGACCTCAAGAAGATCTACGACCTCCATCTTGACGCGACCGCCAGCCACAAGCTGGTCGAGCGCAAGGCAACAAGGAAGGAAAGCAAACGAGTATGAACCTACCGATTCGCGCGTTGAACATTGTTCTTGGTGTCGTGCTGTGCGTGTACAGCCTGGAACTTGTCAGCAGGCAAATCCACGCGCACCATCGCACACATGCGGTGCTCTTCCTGCTCGTATTGGGTCTAGTCGAAGCCGTGGGTGCAGCGATCTTCCTGTTCTCCATCCGCGTCGGAGGAGCAACACTACTGGTCGCGCTAACGACCGCCGCGATCTTCCACATCCTCCACGGGGAAGTAAACGCGATCGGAACGCTGGCCATCTACGCCACGTCGGTTTTGGCAGTCATGAACAGCGGACGAGCAAGAGCATGAGCGAGTCGTTTCCCACAACTGCACATGCTGATCAGCAGGCAGCCGGGAGCCAGCCGCCGACAGCTTCTCCGGCTTATGGAAGTTTTGAATTCGACGACGATCGATTCCTGGCGGCTATGGAGTCAGGCTCGTATCCCGCGGAGAAATTCAAGCACGCAGATCACATTCGCCTGGCCTGGATTTACGTTCGCCGTTATCCTGCGCAAGCGGCGGCGGCACGGATTTCAAACACGATCCGTCAATTCGCAGTTCGCATCGGAAAAGAGCAGAAGTATCACGAGACCATTACCCGAGCCTGGCTTCGGCTGGTCGAGGTTGCGCAGCGAGCAACGCCGGAGCTGAC
>DATEMI010000130.1:0-11544 GCA_035275665.1 Terriglobales bacterium
CTCAAACGGTAAGCAGTTAAATCATCCTTCCGGACCCAGATACCTCAATCCGACCCCGGCGAGTTCTTCTTCTCGCATTTCGATTTCAGGAAAGCTGACATAACCGTCGCGGACGACGTGATCGAATGCTAGGTCGAGTTCCCTGTCGGGGAGGTCGAGAGCAAGCCTGTCATACAGAAGCTCATGCAATTCTTCTTTGTTCATGCTCGCAGTAAATGATTCACCACCCAAATCTTCATAACGGATCTGGAATATGTCCCCGCCCGGAGAGGCGTTGGCGGCTTTTCGAATATCGAGCTTCCCGTGCATCTACCTACCTCTGATTGCTTCTGATTGCGGTTCTTGGGGATGGGGTTTTCTCGCGTGCATCTCGGGAAATGGGAGAAAGCTGCGACCGACAAAACACCGCGACAGCTACTCTCACTCGCTGCCAACCTGCGGCCTGCGCTGCTCGTCTCATTTAGCGTCTCTTCACCTCACCCTGGTTGGGATGTGCGAACGTAAGTTCCGCGCCCCAAGTACGTGAAGAACGACAGATTGCAATTTGGGGGAAGTTCCATGAAAACACGTTTAGCAGTCATGCTGATTGCTGTGGGTGCGCTGGCGTGCGCGCCGGCCATGCTTGCGCAGGATCACGGAGAAATTGGCGTATACGGTGAATTGTTCCGCGCCTCGGCCAGCAGTCTTAATCTCTACGGTGTGGGAGGCCGTGTAGGTCTTAACGTACATCCCAATGTGGCGCTTGAGGCTGAGGGCTCATACGATTTTTCGCAGAGCAACACCCAGAGCATTAGTCAGGTCGGCGGCAACACGACCTTATTCCGCTCCGATCTGCGTGCGACGCATTTTGCGTTCGGACCGAAGTTCCAGTTGGGCACCAACTCGCCTGTACGGGCATTTCTGTTTGCCAAGGGCGGCTTCGTGCGCTTCGGCGTAACTCCCGGAGCGGTTACCTTCGGTAACTTCCCTACGAGCCTCCAGAATACCGACCTGAACGGTGTCTTCTATCCCGGCGGTGGACTCGAATTCTTCCTCGGCCCGCTTGGCATCCGTGTTGATGCCGGCGACGAGATCTATTTCGATCGTGGCGCGCAGCACGATCTCAAGGTGTCCTTCGGCCCGACAATTCGCTTCTGACTTGGCGAGAGACGCAGACTCGCCTGCGTCTCTCGTATTCGTGACCTTGAACACGTTATCTGACTGGTTAATGTTTCAATGATTATCGCTGAAGAGGAGTGGCAGTGAAATCCGCGCGCAGATCGCGAGAGGTCGCGTTCCAGCCGGATATGAATGACATACAAATTTTTTCTAAGCTGCTGCCAACATCTTGGCAGAGTGTCTCATCTGTAAACACGTAAGCCGCTCCTGAATTAAAAGGCGGATTGGGCCCATGAAGGTTTGTTTAGTCACCGCGTTCCCACCAAGTACAGAGAGACTCAACGAGTACGGCTTCCACTTAGCCAAAGAACTCAAGAAGCACGACCTGATCAGCCTCACGGTGCTCGCCGATCAAATGGATCAGCCCGCGCCGGAGCTTCCTGAATTTGATGTCGACCGCTGCTGGAAATTCAACTCCGCTTCGACTCCGCTAGCCTTGCTGCGGGCTGCGAGAAAACACAAGCCGGACGTTGTATGGTTCAATTTGGTGTTTTCCAGCTTCGGCGATAAGCCGATCCCGGCATTTCTTGGCATTTGCACGGCATTCTTATTGCGGCTGTTCGGTTTTTATACGCACATTACTCTGCATCATGTAATTGAGGCCTTAGATCTGTCAAAGGGCACACGTTTCCCGCGTCTGTATCGCTTCTGCGGTGCTATTGCGACCAAGCTTATCCTCTTTTCTGGATCGGTAACCGTTCTCCTGCCCTCATATCGCAAGCTGTTGCTGGAAAATTACGGCGGGGAGTACGTTCATCTGCGGAAACACGGAATCTTTTCCGCCGCGCCGAAGTTTCCAGACATCGGCAAGCGCGGCAATCCGGAGCACCGGATCCTAACCTTCGGCAAATGGGGAACTTATAAGCGGCCAGAAATTCTGATTGAAGCTTTCGCGCAAATCGCCGATCGCTTCCCAAACGCCAAATTGGTCATAGCGGGCTCGAACCACCCCATGTGTCCTGGCTACGTCGAGTCTCTGCGCGAGCGCTGGAAAGATTGCTCCCGCATCGAGTTCCAGGGCTATGTTCCGGAAGATGAAATTGGGAATCTCTTTTCTTCTGCGACAGTCATGGTCCTGCCATATACCTCGGCTGGGGGACCAAGCGGAGTAGCGCATCAAGCCTGTGAGTTTGCTGTACCAATCATTGGTTCAGACATCCCCGATTTCCGCGATATGGCTCAGACCGAAGAGTTAGCCATGTTGTTTTACGAAAACGGTAATACCGACAGCCTGGCAAAGGTCCTGGCTGATCTACTCGAGAATCCGACTCTGCAGCAGGAAATGGCGGAGCAGAATTTCTCGGTGGCGGTGCGTATGACGATGGAGAAAGTTGTGGATCAGTACCTCCAGTCATTCGCGAGGTACATTGCATTGAAGCGGCGACACAAAGCCTCAAGAAGGAAGCCGGCCCAGACGATCGAAGTCTGGCCGTCTCGATTTCACCGGGCGACAGAAGCGATGGACACACTGAACCCAAGGTGAACCATGTATTCGCTCACTATCGTTATTCCGGCTTACAACGAAGAGGGGCGGCTCGACGCCACACTCGACAAGCTGGCTGCATTTATCGAGACAGAAGAATGCAACGCAGAGATTATCGTCGTCGATGATGGCTCATCCGACGGCACTGCGCGTCTAGTCACGCGCCACATGCAGCAACTGCCATATCTACGTCTGCTGCAGAACCATATCAATCGCGGCAAAGGGTTCAGCCTGCGTCGCGGAGTCGAGGCGGCGCTGGGCGAGATTATCCTGCTCTGTGACGCAGATCTTTCTGTGCCAATTCAGGAGTATCACAAGTTGGTGGCCGTCATTCGCGAAGGCGCAGACATCGCCATTGGCTCGCGTGGAATCATTGCCGGAGGAGAGCGTGTTGCAGCACCCTGGTACCGCCGCATGTGCAGTGCCGGATTCCAGATGGTCGTCCGTTCCGTTCTGGGACTGCGTTTTGAAGACACGCAATGCGGTTTCAAGGCATTCAGACGCAAAGCCGCACGCCTGATCTTCTCGCGCCAGCGCATCGAGCGCTGGGGATTCGATCCCGAAGTGCTCATGCTCGCCGATCGCTTCTGCTTCGTCGTGAAAGAAGTCGGTGTAGAAGCAATTCACGATGATCGCAGCCGCCTGAATATCATGAGCGCTTCATTCCAGATGCTCTGCGAAGTGTTGAAGGTGCGGTATCACCTGTTGTTCGGACTTTACAACCATCCAACGCCGAGCTACCAAACTGCCACATCCGCATCGGCGACATCCGTCGCGGGTACAGACACACTCGGAGCCGCATCCGCCAGTTCCAATTGAGTAGGTTACAGAGGACAGGTTACAGGCAAACCGGGTGTTATCTTCCCTGTAACCTGCGTCCTGTTTCCTGTTCCGTTTTTGTATACATGCAAAGGGTGTTGTCTTCCCTGTAACCTGTCCCCTGTAACCTCTCCCCTTCTGTTCACCCCTCCATGGCCGAGGGAACCGGGACTACACTGGAGGTGTCAAAATCACGTATCAGCCACTAGCTGATGCTCCCTCATTGTGTCCCTGCTGAACATTTCGCGCGGCGCTAGCATGGGAGAGCCGCGTGTTGTAAAACCACCTTTTGAAGTTTCATTTTCGGTCCGCTCACGCCGCGCGCTCGCGTATTCCGTCCTGGCGGGCTTTACCACCGCTTTCATCGCATGCCCGTCTCGTTATGTCGTTCTTCGTAATTGGATCACGCCTCCATCCCTTCAGCAGCTTCGCTGGATGCCGCCGATCATCGTTGCTATCGAATACGTGGTAATTGTCTTGGTCGCAGCGCTTTCAGGCGCTATCGCGGGGTACGGCCCCGGCGTCCGTCTTGGAGACTTGAAAACTCGCCGCAATCTCGTTCTGTTCACGATGATCGCAGTCTGGACCGCGCCGTTGATGATCCTGCTGCTCGAACGTTCAGTGTGGGCTGGCCTGATCGCGGCAGGCATGGTGATGGCCGGAGTTTCAATCGTGGGAATCGCGAAGACTGGCAAGGCATCGCCGAATAGTGCGCCAATGCGGACGCAACAAGGATTCGGCAACTTCTCTCAACTCGAAGATCTGAGCCGACTCTCCAAATCACTCGCTCTGGCGATTCTGGCGTCGGCAGCATTGGAAGGAGCCGGGTTGGCGAATTGGATTGCCGAGCGCGAGATCGCGTTCGTGCTGTTCGTCGCCGGTGCTGCCGTACTCGCAACACAACTTCCGTGCGGGGCTACTCCAAGTACGTCGCATCGAATACTTTCTCGCCATGGGAGGCGCCTTGCGTTAAGCGCAGTTTGCGCGACGGCAATGGTGCTGATCGGGCTGCTGCCGTTCATTGCGTCCTCTCAAGGAGATGCTTCATTGGCGGCCTTGCTGCGGAGCCTGTTCGTGCGCAAAGCTGGCGGATCAATCGTGCGTAGTCGTCCCGTGCGTTTGCAGCAGACGCCGATCCACAGCGATGGCTACATCGGAGTGATTCTCACACCGAAGCGGTTGCCTCACATCATTTCGAAGAAAATTCCGCAGCTTGTTTTGAATATAAAGACCCCAGGCCTAAAGAATCCGCTGCAGATCCCGTTCACCGGCTCTTACTGGTTCTTCCAGGATCCATTCGTTCGTCCGCCGTTTGACTCAATTACGGCTGAAGGAGACCCGGCGAATGTAGGCGTACATTCGTCGAATCGAAAGCCGCTTCAAATGGAAGCGGTGCAAACGCTCGATGAACCGATTGAAACGCGTAATCTCGAAAAGATTGAGCTGGCAATGCTCGATGCCGACCAGAATCCGCAAACGATTTCGGTGGAGCTCGTGCTGGCCGACACTCGCACCTGGGGAGTTCCCATGATGTCGCTCGGCGTAGAAAGGCTGGAGCAGACTCCAGCACTGATGAACATCACCAATTCCCGTTCCGAAACTGAGGGATTCAGAGTGCCATTGCACTATCATCTCGAGAGCTTCAATCAAATTCGCCTGATCTTCCGCCTCGATCCCTCCCGCAATAGACAAGCGGCGGCGATCGCCATTCAGAGCTTCGTATTGGTGCCGCGCGGACTGTAATATCCAACCTGCAGGATTTCACCACAGAGGACACGGAGGACCACAGAGGAAAGCTGAACGAAAAATTAGTTTCCTGTGTGGTCCTCTGTGCCGTCTGCGGTGAATTTTTTATGTTTGCGCTTGCTGGGACCGGCGCTTGGCTAACACAAGCCGGATCTCATCGAATGTGATTTCGGGCGGCAAGGCATCTTTGATGGCACGCAGTCTGTCGCCGCCGACGGATGCGCAGGCTGCTTCGATGGTATTTACCTTGTCGCCGCCGACCCATCGTGGTTGGAAATCTAATTGTCCGCTTTCCACCATATCGGCGACCAGCGCGATGATGCTTCCAAGTTGACGACCGCGAATTTCTGCAATTTCTCGAAGCGTGTGGCCCTGGGCGAGGAGCCGTCTCGTTTCCTCAGCTGGCTTGGAGTTTTTCTTGATTGCTCCTGAACCGCCGCTCGTAGCGCGCGCTCCGGCGCGGAATTCCTGCATGGCCTTAAGAATCTGTGCACCGTAAGATTGGATCTTGCGCTCTCCCATTCCGGGAACGCGTTTCATCTCGACCAGGTTCGCCGGCTGAATGCGGCAGAGCGACTCGAGCGTGCTGTCGTGCATCACGACGAAGGCAGCGAGCCCGAGTTCGCGGGAAACGTGTCTTCGCCATTCGCGAAGATACTCTTTCAGTTCGTGATCGACGTCGGAGAGCGGAGGCTCGGGCGTAGCCAGCGATTGCGGCGAGCCATTGCTAACTGCCGAAAATGCCATGGCGCGCCTCCGTTTGCGCACCGGTTGTTCAACTGGCATAACGAGCCAGTCAGGCTGCGATCCGCACACATCGCAAGCGCCGCACGTAGTCCATTTCGGAGTCTCCCCAAAGTGGGAACAGACTTGGAGATGGCGGCAGACACTACTCTCTACGAAGCGTCTAATCTGGTGATAGCGCTGCCAGGACCGCTCTTTCTCCGCGGGATCGGCCATCTGATCGATGAAATACGTCAGCAGCCCGATATCGCGCTTCTGCCAAAGCAACAGGCAATCGGCAGGCTCGCCGTCGCGTCCGGCGCGTCCAGCCTCCTGGTAGTACTGCTCGATCGATTTCGGCAGCGACAGATGGATCACGGCGCGAACAGCGGCCTTGTTGATGCCAAGTCCAAAAGCAATCGTCCCGACAATCACGCGCACTTCATCTGAAGTCCAGCGTTCCTGATTCATTCGGCGAGTCTCGGCATCCATTTGGCCGTGGTAGGCGATGGCAGGAATGCCGCGTGCCTCGAGGAAGTCCACAGTTTCTTCCACGCGCCTGATCGTCGGTGCATACACAATCACGTTACTGCCACGATATTTGCTGAGTGCGCGCAGAAGCAGATCCGGCTGCGCCCACGAGTCACATTCCTTGACTACATAACGCAGATTTCGACGATGAAAGCTGGCGATGTACTTATCCGGATCGCGCAGCCGAAGCTGATGAATAATGTCGTGGCGCACTTGTCGCGTAGCGCTTGCCGTGAACGCCGCAATCGGGCACTCTGGAAAGTGCTGGCGCAGCGCGCTGAGCTGGCGATATTCCGGACGAAATTCGTGTCCCCATTCCGAGATGCAGTGCGCTTCATCGATAGCAAAATATGAAACCGGCACCTGCTTTAGCCAGTCGACTGTGTCCTTACGCGCAAGCCGCTCGGGCGAAAGGTATAGGAGGCGAAATTCGCCTCGAACTGCCTTTATAGCAATCTCTGATTGATGTCCCGCAGTCATCGCGCTGTTCAAGACACCAGCGGGAATGCCCATTTGCGAAAGCTGCGCAAGTTGGTCCTGCATGAGCGCAATCAGCGGAGAGATGACGATTACGGTGCGACGCTCCAGCATTGCCGCAGGCAACTGGTAACAGAGTGACTTGCCTCCGCCGGTAGGCATCACGACACAAGTATCGCGGCCTCCAACCAGACTATTTACGATGCGCTCCTGCAGCGGACGAAAAGAGTCGTATCCCCAATAGCGTTTCAGCGCCGCAAGCGCATTCTGATCAGGATTCATGGGCCGAGGTAGCGCGACCGCAGGACGAGAACGGCCGTAAGTCGCAGCTTATTCTAACCTCGAAATACATACGACCAAAGCGTCGAGCGACAGTTCGCATCAATGTACGGATGGATGCTTCGATCTGGCGGAGGAAGCATTGATATGGGTGGAATCATCCTTGTACAGGTGGAAGCCCCCGACTTTAGTCGGAGGCGACGTTAGCGTCGTCTATGCGCACGCAAAGCGGGTTTTGCGCTCTAGCTGGCTCGCGGCAGACTGTCCGCATTTGGGCACATGCGACAATGTTTTAATCATGAGTCTCTCATCCGACGTAAATCTCTGGCCTTCGGCGGAGCACGCGCTTGAATATTTGCGCCGCGCCGATACTATTCCGCATCGCGTGGAAGGCGAAGCCACTCTGCTGGAGTTTGTTCCAGAGAATGTCACTCGCGTTCTCGATCTGGGAAGCGGTGGAGGACGACTGCTGGGGCTGGTCAGAGCAGCCAGACCACAAACGCAATTCGTGGCTCTCGATTTCTCTCCGGCGATGCTGGACACCTTACGCGGGCATTTTGGTTCTATTGCGGAAGTAACAGTAATAGCTCATGATCTCGCGAAGCCGCTGCCCGAAATGGGAAGCTTCGATTGCGTCATCTCCAGCTTCGCTATCCACCATCTACTGCACCAACGCAAGCAAAGCCTGTATGGCGAGATATTCGACCTCCTTACTCCTGGTGGAGTGTTCTGCAACCTCGAGCATGTAGCCTCGCCAAGCATAGCTCTGCATCATGAATTCCTTCGCTCCATCGACACGGCTCCCGAGCAGGAGGATCCTTCAAACAAGCTGCTCGATCTCGAAACCCAACTGCAGTGGCTTCGGCAAATTGGGTTCATCGACGTAGACTGCCACTGGAAATGGCGCGAGCTCGCGCTCCTCGCTGGTAGAAAACAGAACCGTCGCCGGTAGGCCGGGGGCTGGAGATGGGCGAAAGCCCATCCCTACGTGTGACGATACACGGAAGAACTGGAACATCGCAGACGAAATATGCGGCTGCCCACTGCGTTACCGACAGCGATCCCGTTAAAACCCTCTGGCTACCAACTCCTCAACGGTCCAACGCCGTTCCTTGTCCCGCTGCTTCTCCGCGTACCGCGCAAGCACATCAACTTCAATATTCACCGGCTCTCCAGAAGACAGCGTATGCAGGTTCGTAGCAGCATACGTATGCGGAATGATTGCGATCGTGATGCGCGCGCCGGAGATTTTCGCGACCGTCAGGCTGATGCCGTCAACCGTAATCGAACCCTTCTCGACGACATAGCGAGTGAGCGACTCGGGAATCTCAATTTCCAGCCATCGATCTTCACTGCTGTTGCTAGTCGGGCGAAGTGAAACGAGACGGCCCGTTCCATCGACGTGACCCTGCACAAAGTGTCCGCCAAGCGGCGCGCCGGCTGGAGTCGGTAGTTCCAAATTGACAATGCGTCCGGTTGCGAGACACGAAAGGGAAGTGCGGGCGATCGTCTCTTGGGCGAGATCGGCTTCGAACGAGTCGGCGGTTGGCTTGAGTGCGGTGAGGCAGACGCCGCTTACGGCAATGCTGTCGCCTTCCTTTAGGTTGGAGGCAAGCCCGGGTGCGGAGACTCGGATGCGCATCGTCCCGCCGTGGTCACTCAGAGACTCGATGGTTCCCGTTTGTTGAATTAGGCCAGTGAACATAGCTCAACAAGTCCGGACCGACGCGCGCCTCGCGCGGGTTTTGGGTTGTGGCGGCGCAAACCTTAATGGGTGTGGCCGAGCATTGCCGCAATCCCACCAAAACCCGGCCGAGGGCGGCCGTCGGTCCTTGCTTAGGTCTTGTAAGGATCCTTAATGTAACCCTCCACAGCAAAATCTTCCCCGAACCGATGCAGCGAGATCGAGTGCACGCGCGCAGCCTCGCTGATGCGCGGGAAACCTGGGCCGCTGGCAAATGGGACCGAGCCGGTGCCGGCGAGAATCTTCGGAGCGTAGAACAGAAACACTTTGTCGACCACATCCGCCGCGAGCGCAGTCCAATTAACCAGCGCTCCGCCTTCGATGATCAAGCTCGTGATCTCCATCTCGCCAAGTTTCTGAATCACGGCTGCGATGTCCGGACGACCATCCAGGGCGCCCAGCTTCACCTGCTCCACGCGAATCCCGCGATCCTCGAGCTCGCGCCGCTTCTTTTCTTCGGCGAAAGAACAAAACACGATCAAGTCATCTTTGACGGTTTTAACCAGCCGCGAATCCAACGGCAGTCGAAGCTTCGAGTCGCTGACTACGCGCAGCAACGGACGTCGCCTCGGCCTTGCAGTACGATCCGTAAGCAGCGGATTATCCGCAATCACGGTATTTACACCGACGAGAATTGCGTCGGCTCCGTGGCGCAGCTCCTGTACATGCGCGCGAGCCTCCACACTGGTAATCCATCCGCCGACAGCATCGCCCAAACCCACTTCGCCACTCGGAGGTGTGTATGGCGGAGCGATCTTTCCGTCCAACGTCATGCCGGCTTTTAACGTAACTAGCGGAGTCTTATGAATGATGTATTTTGCAAAAGCTTCGTTCAGCTTGCGCGCTTCTGCTTCGAGCAATCCAACATGAACTTCGATTCCCGCAGCTCGCAATCGTTCGAATCCCTTACCCGAAACGGCGGGATTGGGATCCGGCATCGCGGCATGAACACGCGTGATACCGGCGCGAATTACGGCGTCTGCACATGGTCCGGTGCGCCCCGTATGAGAGCAGGGTTCAAGATTTAGATAGAGCGTTCCGCCACGTGCTCGATCGCCCGCTTGCTCGATCGCGAGCACCTCGGCGTGCTTCACGCCCTCGTAGGTGTGAAAACCTTCGCCGACGACTTCGCCCGAAGGAGGAACGATCACTGCGCCTACATAAGGATTCGGCGAGGCCAGCGCAATCCCTTGTTGCGCCAAATCGAGTGCATGCCGCATGAATTGTTCGTGATGGTGCGCGGGCATGAGCTATGCGAAGAGGGAATCGACGAAAGATTGAGAATCGAAGGGAAGCAGGTCGCCGGCTTTCTCGCCTACGCCGACGTAGCGCACAGGCAATCCGAGCTCACGCGAGATCGCCACAACCACCCCACCCTTTGCTGTGCCGTCCAGCTTCGTGAGCACGATCCCAGTCACGCCAGCCGACTGCGTGAACTGCCGCGCCTGCTGCAGACCGTTTTGTCCTGTCGTGGCGTCCATCACGAGAAGCGTTTCGTGGGGAGCATCGGGAATCACTTTTTTCGCCGTACGGCGCATCTTTTCCAGTTCAGCCATCAGGTTTTGCTTGGTGTGCAGACGTCCTGCGGTATCCACGATGACGTAGTCCGTGCTGCGCGCTTTGGCTGCGCTCAATCCATCAAATAACACTGCTGAAGGATCGCCGCCGGCCCTCGTCTTGATGACCTCAGTTCCGGTGCGAGTACCCCAGACTTCGAGCTGCTCGATAGCTGCGGCTCGGAAGGTATCCGCTGCGCACATTAAAACTGTCTTCCCCTGACTGCGGAACAAGCTCGCGAGCTTTCCGATAGTCGTTGTTTTGCCCGTGCCGTTAACGCCTACGATGAGCAAAACCTCAGGTCCATCAACCTGCCGCGCGGGAACATTCGAGGAATGGTTGAGGATTGTTGCGATCTGGTCCTTCAATAAACGCTTTAACTCTTCTACGTTGCCGATCTCTTTATGCGTCGCCCGTTCGCGCAGACCATTCAGGATTTCGCTGGTTGTCGTCGTGCCCAGGTCGGCAGCGATCAACGTAGCTTCGAGATCGTCTAGAGTGTTGGCATCGATCTCTTTATTAAAAGCAACAATCTCCTCGATACGCTCACTGAGGTTCTCGCGGGTGCGCGAGACCGCCTCCTTCATGCGATCGAGAAAGCCTGGCTTTTTGTTCTTTTCTTCGTCGAGGCTGCCGAACAGAGTCTGAATCATGAAGAGTCCCGGAAAAATTCGATTATACGTAAGCGAGTTTCTGGTGAACTCGTGCCGGTTGTACGCACGCCATCTGCGACAAGCGCTCGCGTTCCTCCAGGACAACATCACAGCACACGAACAGCGGCTCAAAATACCGTCGGTCGACTACCCGTAAGTCACTGAAGTTTCGTAGAACTTTCCACATACTTTTTCTTTGACTCTGTCCCCAGATTCTGGTTCCATTACGGTACAGATAGTGGGCAAATAAAAGGAGAAGCAGGCGTGGCTGACGAAGCGCGTTCTAAAGGTTATGACTGACCGCACCGGGACGACGGTGACGAAAATGTCTTTCGGCCACCGCAAACCAGATTATGGACAAGAAGCGTGCCTCA
>DATEMI010000131.1:0-6205 GCA_035275665.1 Terriglobales bacterium
GCACGCTTCCGCACATTCATCGCGGAAGAGCTGAAAGTCAGCGTGGAGAATGTGACCGCGTTCGTACTCGGTGGACACGGCGATACGATGGTTCCCCTGGCGCGTTACTCGACCGTCGCTGGAATTCCCATCACGGAACTCATGGACAAAGCTACACTCGATCGTCTGGTCCAGCGCACGCGGGACGGCGGAGCTGAGATCGTGAAGTATCTCAAGACCGGCAGCGCCTACTACGCGCCGTCAGCGGCTGCGACTGAAATGGTTGAGGCGATCCTCAAAGACAAAAAGAAGATTCTGCCGTGCGCGGCGTATCTCCAAGGAGAATATGGCATCAACGGGCTCTTCGTGGGCGTTCCTTGCAAACTGGGCACACGCGGATTGGAACAGATCATTCAGATTAAGCTGACCAACGAAGAACAGGCTGCGCTGAAGAAGAGCGCCGACGCTGTGCAGGAGCTGGTAAAGGTGATCGGAGTCTAGCAGTCAGATGGCCAAGGCTGCTCGGCAAAAGCTTAAACGCGCAGATTTGCAGGAACTGGCGAAGCTCCGCATCGCCGAGGCGAAACACCTTATGGATGCCGGAAGCTTTTCTGGAGCGTATTACATCGCGGGGCTCGCAGTCGAGTGTAGCCTGAAGGCCTGCATCGCTCGAGCCACAGAACAGTTTGAGTTTCCTGATCTCGATCGCGCGAAAGAGAGCTGGAATCACGACCTGACGAGACTTCTAAACGCAGCCGGCTTGGTTGCCGAGCACGAGAAGAAAGCGGCGGCCAATGTTGAGTTCAACGCAAATTGGCTAATTGTGAAAGACTGGGATGTAAGCAGTCGGTACGAGAAGCATTCGAAAGCCGAGGCTCAAAACTTGTTTGAGGCAGTGGTGAATACGCAGCATGGCGTTTTTGCTTGGATTGAAGGTTACTGGTAAATGTCCCTAGCGAACCTCACATCTGCGGACATCGATTTCGGAAAGCGGATCGCCGAACGTTTGCGAGAGAGTGGCTTTGGCGTCAAGGCAGTTCTTTGGTTGTACGATGATACTGCCGACGATTGGCGACTAGTGATCGCGACCGATGCAGTAGATCGCCTCGGCCCGAGGCGCACGTATCTTGAACTTCTCCGTCTGATTCCCGATATTTCAGGATCAGCTTTTCAACGCATGAGAATTGAGGCGGTCAGCCCGAATACGCCGCTTCTCGAAGCTCTGCGCTCCGTGTTCGGAGCCACCGACAGCGTTGAGGGCGCTCGACTACAAGATACTGTCGTAAATGGAATTCGTGTTCCTCAAGCATATCTTTACGAAGTAAGACAATAAGAATCACACTCGTTCAGCATCTGCAGAGAACGTGGCGTTCAAGCACCGCGTGAAGGAGACTCATACCGTATGAACGTAAAAGACTTCTTCCTGAAATATTGGGACAAAGAAGGCCTGGCAACACGCAAAGTTATCGAACGCATTCCTGAGGGATCAAACTATCGACCGGATCCGAAATCCCGCAGCGCGCGTGAAATTGCGTGGTTAATTGCTCGCGAAGAGATTGTGCTCGCCGATGGTCTCGAAAAAGGTCAGCTAGAGTGGGCGGAAGTGCCTGCTCCTGCAACTATGAAAGAAGTTTTCGCCGCTTATGATCGCAACCACAAAGAGGCCACGAAGAAGCTTCACGCGCTCGATGCGAGTCGCTGGGAGACCCGTGTGCCGTTCGTCATGGGCGGACAGACGTTCATGAATGAGCCCGGGTACGAGAACGCCTGGGGCTTTCTGCTTGATCTGATTCACCATCGTGGACAGCTAACCACGTACTTGCGAGCGATGGGCGCGAAGGTGCCGCAGATCTACGGCCCGAGCGCTGACGAGCCAATGTGATCGCGTAAAACTACTGGGCTTTTTCGATCGACACCGAATTCAGCTTTACATCCTGAGCCGGCCGATCCTGCGCGTTGCGCTTTACTTTGGTGATTGCGTCTACGACGTCCTGCCCTTCAACGACTTCTCCGAAGATGGTGTGATTTCCCGTAAGCCAGTCGGTTGCTGCGACGGTGATGAAGAATTGGCTGCCGTTTGTGTTGGGGCCGGCATTGGCCATCGCCAGCTTTCCAGGCTTATCGAACTTGTACGGCGAACCTTTCGTCTCATCCCCAAATTTGTAGCCGGGACCTCCCATCCCGGTACCGCTTGGATCGCCGCCCTGGATCATGAAATTCGGGATCACGCGATGGAAGACAGTCCCGTTGTAGAGCGGACCGGGGCCTTTCTTTCCGCTCACGTTGTCGCGCCAGTCACGTTTGCCTTCGGCGAGATCGATGAAATTCTTCACGGTGTTGGGCGCTTCTTTTTCAAACAGGCGGCAGACGATCTTTCCCATGCTGGTATCGAAGGTTGCGTAAGTTCCGGGCTGACGAGCCATGCAGTTTCTCTCCGCTGTGAAAGTGGCAAACGAATAATGTAAAGCATTTGCGAGCTGCGCGTGCGTAGTAGCCCGCGGTAGCGTGTTGAGCATTGGCGTGTGCGTCTGCGAATTGATGAACGGGTGAGAAAACTAGGTATTTCCAGCATTGGTGTAACCGACGGTTCATATCGGGTACGACTTTTTACTCGGATTGTTGAAGTTTATCCCTGGGGACGCTCTCAATCACCTGTCATCCTGAAGGCCCGCTTTTGGCCGAAGGATCTCCCGTAGCGTTTCAGGCGTAAATGCTCTGGCGTGGCTCTCACTAGACAACGTACGTCCATGAGCCAAGAGCCTGGAAAGCCCAATTCAATCCGACACATTCCGGGAGATCCTTCGCGCAAAAGAAGCGCTTCAGGATGACAGTGGTCGAAAGCGTCGGCGAAAGGACCATCATTGGTCCAGTAGAACTCGTACGACACCGCCTACCGGTGCCGGTTCCGTTAGCGCTTCGCGGCAGTTGAGGTCGCTGGCGCCGCAGCGGCCTGCTCCGTCGGCAATGGCTGGTTGAGCAGCACCGTCACGTCCGGAGGAACTTTGTCCAGGTTCGCGAGCATGAGGCTCACCTGCCACATCTGGGTTTCGCTGAGCGACTGGTGGAATGACGGCATGCCGGTCATGCGGATTCCGTTTGAAACTTTCCAATAGGTTTCGCCCGGGGGATCGTCGGTCACGCCGTGCTTTGGATCGATCAACTGCGGCGGACGCGGATACATTCCCTTGGCGACTGAGCTTGGATTTCCTCCACCGATGCCGTGGCACACAGCGCAATGCTCGCGATAAGTGTGCGCGCCGGTCATGTAGTTTTCGGCTGTAGCCTGAATCGGGACAGTGCGCGGATACTCCTTGTCCATTTTTCCCTGCAGTCCCATGCGCGCGAATCTCTTTTCAAATGGCATCGCCGGCGCATTGGTCGCGACGGGAGCATATCCAAAACGGAAATAGCAGTACACGGTCACCGGAATGATGATCAGGCCAATAATCAATCCGAGCAGAAATGCAGGGAAGCGTGAGGGTCGCATGGCTCAGCATTGTAGCGGCTGAGGAGCAGAAAGTTGAGGATTTGTCTGTGAAGATTCTTGAAAAAGCAGCTAGATCAACAGCCAAATGTCGAGGAATTTCGGGATTTCAAATCGCGAAATCATGAAATGACGAAATCACGAAATCGACAACAGGCGGGCGAAAGAGCCCGGCTCCACGTTTTCTTATTCGTAACGCAATGCTTTGGTGGGATTCACACCTGCAGCGCGCCGCGCGGGAATTGCAGCCGCAATCAGTGCGACCAGGCTCACCAAAATCACCACCGCGAGCATCGTTAGCGGATCTGTGTGCGATACACCATAAAGTTGGCTACCGAGATATCGGCCAAGCAGAATCGCCGCTGGAACAGCGACTGCGATGGTGATTCCGGCCAGCCAGAGCACCTCGCGCATGATCATGCCCACAACAGAACTGCGACTCGCGCCGAGAGCCATGCGGATACCGATCTCGCGCGTGCGTTGCGTAATGGAGAAGGCGAGCACGCCATAGAGTCCGATCGCGGAGAGGAAGCTGGCAAGAATGCCGAAGCTCACGGCGAGGAACGCGATAATGCTTTCATTCGTGAGATCAGCATCTATTTGGGTGTCCATCGTTTGCAGAGACTGCACAACCAGCTTGGAGTCGAGGTTTTGCATGGCGCTGCGGATGTTGTTCATCGCCTGATCCGGAGGCTGCCATGTTCGAACATAAAACTGCATGTAGGTCACGCCTCGCTTGGGATCGGCTTGGGTATATGGGACGTAGACGCTGGGCTGAATCTCTGAGCGCAGATTCCCATGCTTCGCGTTCTGCACGACGCCGATGATCTGGAACTCGGGCTTGTCTTCGGGAGCGCCTCCGCGGGCGAAGTTGCGTCCGATCGCGTGCTGAGCGTCACCGAAATAGTGACGTGCGAAGTTTTCGTTCACAATTGCAACTTTTTGAGTGGTGCCCGAGTCCTGATCTGTGATGTCGCGCCCTCCCAAAAAGGGAAGCTTGAGTGTCTCAAAATATCCAGGGCTGATCTGGCCCCACTCGACGTTCATCCTCTCGTTCTCGCCCGGCGTATAACCCGGGATGCCGATGCTGCTGCGCTCGTCGTTGCCGGCGAGTTCAGGATCGCTCGTCGCCGCGGCTGAACGAGTGCCCGGCAGCGCCGCCAGCGCATCGATGATGCGCTTATAGACCTGAGGATTCTGCTCGAGTTTGTAGCCGGCAAGTCCGGGATCGATCCCAAAAGTCACCAGGTGATCTGTAGCGAAGCCCACATCGACGTTCTTCAAATTGTGCAGCGTGCGCACAAACAAGCCTGCGCCGAAGAGCAGCAGCAAGCTAAGGCCCATCTGAACCGCTACCGAGCCGCGACGCAGACGAAGTTGCCCACCGCTTGAAGTCGTCAGTTGCTCTTTGAGCGCCTGTACCAGATTGGGACGCCAGAATTGCAGCGCGGGCGCCAGGCTAAACAGCAGACCTACGGTGACAGAGACTCCGAAGTTGAAGAGCAGAACGCGGGCATCGAGGCCAGAAGAGAAGGGAATCTGGCCGACGGAGTCGGTGAACAGCTTGTTCAGCAGCAACTGAGTGATTGCAGGCGCAAGGGCGATTCCGAGCGCTCCTCCGGTCAGACCGAGCACAAGACCTTCGATCAGCAGTTGCTGCAGTACGCGCAGACGCGATGCTCCTAGCGCATACCGAACCGACATTTCCCTGGCGCGTCCGACCGCACGTACCAGCAGCAAACCGGCGACGTTCGCACAGGCGATGAGAACTACGAGGCTCACCATGCCCATCACGATCAGAAGAGGCGTCGCAATTTGGTCTCGAACGGGAGAAAAGCCTGTAGCCGAAGGAATCAGGTCCAAATGGGACTTCTCGAGAAAGCCTTGGCGAAACTTCGGAGTCGCATTCGGCATTTCTTTAAGTTCGTCTTCCCGGATCGAATGCCACAGCGGAGCGAGTCCGATCTGCGCCTGCTCCACTGTCATTCCCGGTTTGAGACGAGCGAAAATGTTTAGCCAGCGGGAGCGGCGGTTGTCGAGGTCATTCCACCCAGGCGTGATCTGCGCCTTCATCATCATTGGAGCGAAAACGTCGGGCGCTTGTCCTACAACGATGCTCCTGAAATTCGGTGGAGCTACACCGATCACCGTGAATGGATGGCTGTTCACGAGAATCGTGTCGCTCACAATGCGAGGATCGGAGCCGAAACGACGCTGCCAGTATCCGAAGCTGAGCACGACTACTGGATTGCGCTCCTGCTGAACGTCGTCGGACTGCACGAAGAGACGACCTATCGCAGGCTTCACGCCCAGAACATCAAAGTAATTTCCCGAGACCAGTTCGCCGTTCACCAGTTCAGGCTGGTTGTGCCACTGCACTCCGACCCCAACCTGGTCCGTTGCGAGCACTCCATTGAAGACCGTGTTCTTGTCGCGAATGTCGCGATAAAGGGGATAGGAGAAGTAGTCTTTGTCGGTTCCTCCATAGGCGCTCACGCGCCCACGATCGCTGCCCGTGGCGTTCAGCCTCACCAATTGCTCTGGGTGCTGCACAGGCAAGCTGCGCAGGATCACTTGATCGAGGAGGCTATAAATGGCCGTATTAGCGCCGATGCCAAGCGCCAGTGTTGCGACTGCCGTAAGCGTAAAGGCGGGCGACTTGGTCAGTTGCCGTAGCGCGAAGCGCACGTCCTGAAGAAAGCTGTCCATGAGACTCCTTGCAGGATAAAGACAGATACTCGA
>DATEMI010000132.1:0-2319 GCA_035275665.1 Terriglobales bacterium
TGACGGTGAAAGCATCGTGGAGCACTTCGGGTGTCGAGGACTACCAAGTCGCACTCGCCACGTTCAGGCGTGCGCTATAGTGATTTTCATAGGTGAACAAGGTCTGTCCGTCTTTGTCAGAGCCATATTCCCGTTCAAAAACTTCCGCAGCACGCTTGCCGCACCGTTCTTGCAGTTCATACAGGTCCTTATTCGGCTGAGCCGAAACGTAGGTGCTGAACCAAGCAAATCCGACAATCGCAACGCTGATGGATGCCTTCACGTTCAGTCCCCTATCGTGAGCCACATGGGGCAAAGGCGAAGGGCCTGACGGCAGCGGGCAATTTCAATTCTTTCGCCAGCAAAGCGAATTGAACTTGTAACCAAGGTTATATGTGGCTCCGGCATTGAGCGGTCCCTCGGTGCAGCCTCGAAGAAACACGTAACCTCGTGCCTCCATACAAATGTCCATGAACGCGGTCTGAATTTCCACACCCGTTTCTGTTAATCCCTGTCGCAACTTGAATGCCTCCAAGTGGCATTCTGCGGTGTCGCGAACATCTCGTTTCCGCCGTTTCCATCGTCTGATCTTTGCTCTGTGACTTCAGGTGGCTGTCGTACCAGCTCCAAGCGCCAGCGACGGCAAGGGCCAGGAGAATCAAACCGGTGATCGTATTCTTAAAGCTAGTTAGCATGGGGCCGATGGCTCCAGCCTATCAAAGCTGATGGGAAAAGCCCCGATAGGACAGTCGGCTAAACGCAATCTCATGTCGATCAAGTATCATTTTCGCAACACTCGTTTGCAAATCGTTGAGCGACGTATCGTTGTAATCATCATGTAAGTGAAGAGTGCTTTATCGTTTGAATGTCTTTCACCGTCCGCCCAATCACCTTTGATCACGCCACAAAAGTTTATCGCTGAATTGCAAATGCTTCGGACCCGCGCGAAGGAACTCGGTCTGCCGATCACGGCTAACATGATCGGCAGAGCCATCGAAGTTTGCGAAGTCGAGCGAGACGGCGACCTCCTTACAGTCAGACGGATCGAAGAACTCGAAGTTGGGACACACCACCGGGCAGGTAGCACAGCATCGCGAGAGAGGGCGGAAATGACAAGAGGAGAAGCAGTGTGCGACCGGTAAGGACGGCGAGAATACGTCGGCGGTGACACGAGAAGCGAGGATTGGGCGAGATGACTCGTCGCAAGCGCGAGATCGTCGGCCTTATGAACGAACGGGATTTTCCGCATATAGTGGAACTCGCACTTCCGCCGGGACCCTTTGGCAGCGTTGTCCTAGAGATTGATGCCTTTCACCGTGAACAACGCATCCCAGTCCGCCGCGGCCAGAGTCGCCACGAGGCAAGCAATCCTATATTCGATTCTGCTTCCCAGACGCCGCCACTGCGGATGGATTCCGCAATCGCTTCGGTGGCGAGTGCTTAACCCACGCACCGTTGAAGCCCAAGCAGCGGACCTAGGCTACGTCGCGATTGTTCGGCAACCGCTGGCTGCCGCAAACGACGTGTGCGAATTGCGCCGGAAGGTTAGGCGACTTTCTGCCGCCGTCGCCACCAATACACGCCGCGTCGCGCCGCCAGAAATTCTTGCGCAAATCGATGATGATGTCGGTCACGCCGCGTCGCGGCGCCAGAAATTCTTGGGCAAATCGATGATGATGTCGCCGCTCTTGCCAGTGCCGAGGATCTGCAGCACTGCGTCGAGCTTGCCGCCCAGCTCGGCGATCTTCTCATCGCGCTGTGCCAGCAATGCAGCGACGCAGTCGGCGATGCCGCCGATGAGTTCCTCTTTGGTAAATGGGGCGGCGTCGGGCTCAGGGGCAGGCGGGCGAGCGTCTTCCTCTGGCTTGGGGGGCAGCAACCAGTCGGCTGGCCGGCGCGCGGCGCCCGAGACCCTTAGTTTTTCTTCTTCGATTAGGCGGCGGGCACGTTCATAGTGGTCCATGGTAGTTCACCATGTGGCTCCCTCATCTGGACTCATGCCCGCTCGCCCTCATCGACCATCCCACCCGTAGGGTTGGTCGCAAGCCAATGAATCGGTTTGCCACAGCTTTTTTTCGATGGCGGCGTTACTGTAATACTCCATCGCTGAATCCTCTGCTCCTTCAGGCGGCATCACGTCGCCAGAAGTTCTTCGGTCGCGCTCGGACTCTTCCGCCGCCTTGAGAACCGCGAATTGATCTGCCGGTAGATGAAGGCAAGGCCGGCGCTTCGACAAGCCCACTGTGCGTCGTACCGGAGACACGGTCGATCTTGGCAGGCACCGTCGCTGCAATGAATGACTGTGCCATGATCGAACCTCACTGATTGTAGCGCACGAAG
>DATEMI010000133.1:0-10436 GCA_035275665.1 Terriglobales bacterium
ACGTCAGGCATAACTCGAATTTCAGAGTCAGTCTCAATGGGCTCTTCCGGCCGAGGCTGCACCCGTGTGTCGGTCTTAATGTGCTGGGCTGCACTCTGCCGGCTTTCCTTGTTCCAGCGCTCGTAATCGTAGCCGCTGGAGCCATTCTTTACTGGCTTGTGCCAATAGGGCGGATGGAATGCCATGCAGTTGTCTGAGTTGAGCTCATAGATAGGCATCCACCAGTTGATCTGGCAGAACGGCGCGGAATACCAGGTGTCGCGATGGGCATGAAAGGCATAGGCGATACCAGAAGCGAGATAGTCGGACGGATATGCCGACCGGAGCCGCGGAACGTCAAAATATGTCTTGTTCAGGTCGCAGCCGCGTTCCGCGAGCAGTGCCTGAATGAGTTCCTTTGACGTTGGGTGGTGTATGAACTTCGGCTTCAGTTCGGCGAGTATTTCGACACAGCGCTCCACCGGAAGGTGGTTCTGTATGGTGCGCGGATCGTGCGGAGCGAAGGCCGCTTCGACCAGTTCGCGCGCAAAGGCGCACAGCTTCTGTCCGGCCGGCGAAGGCGAATAGAGGAAAATGGAGCCATCGTACAGCTTTTGTCGCCGCTTTGCCTCATCCAGTTTGGAATCGCAATAAATGTTCATCGAAGTGTCCTCTGTTATGCGGTGATCGCCACAGGCAGAAGATTACGCAGCTTCTGTCATGAGGACCACCGGTTGTTGACCGGAATGCTCGTCCCGTCTGGCCCAGGGGAGACGGAGCCTGCTCGGCAGGAGCGAGGGAATTGTGTCGAACTGTGAAGGATTCTGCGTGAAAAGTAGGGATAATGGGAGTGCCTCATCCCGGTCGGCCGTCATTTCAGGCATAGATAGTCGAGCGAGTTCACAGCACCGCCTTGCGGCAGTAAAAAGCTTCTGCGTAGCCGCTGGGCGAAGCGCATTCCATGCCGCGCAGGCGCATCAGAGAAGTGAACGTCTCGGGTTCAAACCAATGTTTCGATCGCTGGGAGCCGAAGGCATCCATCAGGTGCTGCACTTTCGACTGTGAGTGCTTTGCCGCGAGAGGTACAAAGAAGCTGGGGCGGCCCATGTCTCCGTCGTACTTCGGAATCTCATACTCCAGGATGAAGTGATCACGAAAGGTGTTCCAGGTGAGCTGCGAGAGCAGCCGATGATCCTGATGAGCATCGTTTCCGTTGTGGGTAAAGACAATATCCGGAGACAGCTTCTTGATCTCCGTTTCGAAGACATCCTTTACGTCAGTGCCTGTCCAGGGCATGTAGCCGTCACGAAAGTCTTTTAGCAGCAAAGTTTCGAGCCGGGATCCGGCAAACAATTCAGCAGCGCGGGTGGCCTCGGCGCCGCGAACGCCACTGGCGCTAAAAACAACCCAGTGAAACTTGCAGCCAGGATGCTCTTCGGCGAGCCGTAAAACTGTTCCGCCGCATCCGATCTCGATATCGTCGGAATGAGCGCCAAGGCAGAGCACGCTTAGGCTGCCCGATTTCGGGCTTAGCTTCAGGGGCATCATACCCGGGCAGCGGCCGTGACAATATCGCGCATACTGTTACCGTTAGCCCGGATATCCGCCGCCGGAGCCTCCACTGCGCGGTGGTTCCAAACCTTCCATGGCGCGCTGGTCGCATTCAGTTCGTCCAGACGCTGTTTGTCCTTGAAAGTATCCATGCACTGCCAGAATCCCGTGTATTTGTGTGCCAGCAGGGAATTTTGGCTAATCAGTCTCTGGAACGGTTCACGTACAAGTTCTTCGCCGGGGCCGATGTAGCTGAACATCTCGTTGCGCATCACGAAAAACCCGCCGTTGATCCAGATGTCGGTCTCGGTGATGGGGCGGACCTCCTGCACAGTTCCTTCCGATCCGGTATAGACAATATCGAAGCTGGCCGTCGGCTGCACGAGCAGCATCGAAGCAACGGCCCCGCTGGCGCGGAACTTCTCGATTACACCGGGCAGCGGCACATCGCTGAGACCGTCTCCGTAGTTCGCGAGAAACATTTCTTCACCGCGCAGGTAAGGCTCGACTGCCTTGAGCCGCTGGCCGATGTTGGCGTGCTCGCCCGTTTCGACAAAGGTGATGGTCCAGTCGTCGATATCCCGGTTCAGGAGCTCGACCTGCTTGCCGCCCTTCGACCAGACGAAATCATTCGAGACGGACTCATCGTAGTGCAGGAAGTAATCCTTGATGCAGTTGCCCTTGTAACCCAGGCAGAGGATGAAGTCCTTGTGCCCGAAATGAGCATAGTACTTCATCAGGTGCCAGAGGATCGGACGCGTTCCGATTTGCACCATAGGCTTGGGCATGTCATCGGCATACCCGCGAAGCCTCATGCCGGCGCCGCCACAGAACAGGACGACTTTCATAAGCGGATTGCTCCTTCCCTCAGAAAATTGCCGCTTGGGGAATCGGCACTACAAACCGGCCGCCCCACTCGCGGATGTATTGCAGCTGAGCCATGATTTCGCTCTGCAGATTCCACGGCAGAATCACCACGTAATCCGGCTTAGTTTCGCGGATGCGATCCGGATGGAAAATGGGAATGTGCGTCCCTGGAAGGAACCTGCCCTGCTTGTGCGGGCTCCTGTCGACTGTGTAGGCGATCAGGTCCTTCCCGATGCCGCAATAATGGAGGAGCGTCGCGCTCTTGCCGGGTGCCCCGTAACCGGCGACGGTGCGGCCCTCGCGCGCAGCGCGCAACAAAAACTCCAGAAGCGCCAGCTTGGTTTCCTTCACCTTCGCAGCGAACTGCTCATAACCTTCAGGGCGATCGAGTCCGGCGCGCGCTTCGTCATCGAGAACTTTTGCCACATTTGCCTCGACGGGGTGAGTTTTTGCATCGGCGCGGCACGCGAATACGCGCAGAGAGCCGCCGTGCGAAGCGAGTTCCTCCACATCGAAGACGCGGAGGCCGTGGGCTTCCATCAGCCTGACCGTGGTCAGCAGAGAAAAGTACGAAAAGTGCTCGTGGTAGATGGTGTCGAATTCATTGTGCTCAATCAGCTTCAGAACGTGTGGGAACTCCAGTGTCAGCACGCCTTCGGGCTTCAGCAGGATTCCTAGTCCTTCCACAAAGTCATTAAGATCCGGTACCTGAGCGAGGACATTGTTGCCCAGCACCAGATCCGCGCTCTGGCCTTCCTTCACCAGTTCGCGGGCCAGCTGCGCTCCGAAGAACCGCACCAGTGTGGGTACTCCCTTTGCTGTGGCAGCTTCGGCAACGTTAGCAGCGGGCTCGATGCCGAGGACGGGCACATTGCGCTGCACGAAATACTGGAGCAGATACCCGTCGTTGCTGGCCACTTCGACCACAAAACTGTTGTTGCCCAGGCCGAAGCGCGACTGCATTTTGTCGCAATACTTTTCCGCGTGCCGCAGCCATGAATCCGAAAAAGATGAGAAGTAGGCGTAGTCGCTGAAAATGCTCTCCGCGGATTCGTATTCCTCCAGCTGAACCAGGAAGCACTGGTCGCAGACGTAGACGTGGAGCGGGTAATAGGTTTCGCCATGATTCAGATCGGCCGCGGAGGGATACGTTTCACACAGGGGAGACATACCCAGATCGACGAATGTCCGGTGAAGCGCCGCGCCGCAGAAGCGGCACGCCTTCGTCCGTTGTTTCACATCGATTTCGGGAAGTAGGGAAGTTGCAGTCATGGTTCGGGATTCCTTTCAGACAGTCAGAGCAGCTTCTGCCCGGGCTTCGGTCCAGCGCAGATCGTTGTCGAGCATGTGGGACTGCTGTAAACGGCGGATCTCGGCGATCCTGAGATAGCGTCCGTTCTGCACGTCGGCAGCAGTCAGGCCAGCGCTACGGTACGCCTCGTAGAGTTCCTGTGCTCCCCGCAAGGCCGTCCACTGCGGCTTAAACGCGGGAAGAACGCGGCTGATTTTGTCGAAGCTCACGCGGTAGCAGCGGACATCAGGTCCGCCGCCAGGCGCGTACTCGATGCGGCAGTCGGGAACCACCTGAGCGACAATTTCAGCCAGCTCACGAATCCGGAAGTTCTCGTCATTGCGGCCGACGTTGAGCGTTTCGTTGCGGACCAGCTCGGCAGGCGCGTCGAGAACAGCGATCATGGCGGCGGTAATGTCGCGGATGTGCACGATCGGCCGCCATGGCGTCCCGTCGGACTTGATGAGAATGCGGCCTGTGGTGAACGCCGATGCAACCAGGTCGTTCAGCACGATATCGAGTCGGAGGCGGGGCGATACGCCATAGGCAGTTGCGTTCCGCATGAATGTAGGCGCGAAGCTGTCGCTGGCCAGCGCGGCAACGTCGCGCTCCACCGCGACCTTCGACTCGCCGTAAGGCGTGACGGGGTTGAGGGACGAAGTTTCATCCAGGAAGTCGTCCCCTGCGGCTCCATAGGTGCTGCACGACGAGGCAAAGACGAAGCGGCCGACTCCGGCGGCTTTGGCGGCTCTCGCGAGGCGGACCGATGCCAGATGATTAATGTCGTAGGTGAGCTGCGGATTGAGATTCCCGATCGGATCATTGGAGAGCGCCGCCAGATGCACGACGGCATCGAAGCCGCGCAGGTCCGATGCCTCCACATCGCGCAGGTCCTTACGGATTTCCGGGATAGCGTCCGGGCCCTCGGCAAAGTCGCAGCGAGAATAGAGGTCGGTATCCAGTCCGACGACGCTATGTCCCGATGCAGAAAACATCGTTGCAGCTATGGCGCCGATGTAACCCTTATGTCCGGTCAACAATATTTTCATTCATGTCCCCTTTGCTGCTTTTGTTTGCCGCAGTTCAAAAACTCGATGTGAGGAGGCCCGCTTCGGTGAGCACGTCTGCCGCATCGCGGATCGCCGAAAACGGAAACCCGGATCGCTCTGCGATGTCCAGGAGAGAATGGCTGCCGTCCGAGAGGTTCAGCACCCACAGCCGAGCGGTGATTTCCTGCGCGATCGACTCGCCGCCAGTGGAGCGGTAGAGGCCCCGCTTGCCCAGTTGCGGCTCGCACCAGGGGAGCTGGTTCAGGTAGGTTCGGTTCTCTTCGAGAACTTCGATGATGGAGGCGCAGACTTGCAGGGAACCAGCCAGAGACTCGGGCTTGATAAAACTCAGGCTGTCAGCCGAGGTGTGATATTCGGGAAAGGTGCCCCACACACTGCGCATCAGGCAGCCAACCGGCAGGTTGAATCCCGGCGAACAGTATTGGCGCTCATCGTATCCGTAGGGCGAAAAGTCCAGCACTTCGGCGGATTCTCCGCAGTGCCGAAGCACGATCGCCGCAGCGCGATCGATCTCTGCATTGCCGCGACGGCTCTTCTTGTAGTGGAATCCACCGCTGTCGCCGATGCAGGTGAGCACCAGCCCGTGCCGGATGCGAGCGGCCTCTTCACTGTTCCGCGCCAGCCATGTGATCGCGCCGATCGTCCCCGGAATGAAGAGAAAACGATAGGAGTGGCGAAGTTCGCGTCCCATGAGGTGTTGCGCCAGAAACGTAGCAACGGTGACCCCCGAGAGGTTGTCATTCGCCAGCGATGGATGGCAGGCATGGCAGGAGATAAGGACCTCATCTTTCGTATTGCCTGGCAGATACAACTCGCCATAGCTCAGGCTGCCATCTTCCAGCGTGGAGTCGATACAGACCTGATATTCATCTTCCCTCAATGCCAGCAGCTGCTTGTGCGAGAGGCAAAAGCCCCAGTCTTCCTTGTAGTAGGAAGTGCGGTAAGGGATCCAGTCACGATGTTCCGGGATCGTGAACAGGTGTGGCTTTAGCTCGCTCAGGGTGAGCTTCGTATGGACAGGCCCGCTGTAATTCACAACGTGGAGGTTAGATTCCCGGAAATCAACCAAACGCGCGCCTGTCGAGTCGGCAATGTACGCATCCCGAATGTTCCACTCTTTAGGAACAGTCCAGTCGAAAGCCGCGGTTCCCGTTGGTACTTCATGGACGGTCAGGGGAATGCGTTCCCGAATGCGCGAAAGCGTGGCGCGCAGGCCGTCGCCGGTGATGCTGCGGCAGATCGGATAGAGCTCCGACGCGAATGCGTGAAGCTCTGCGCCGAGTTCCGCGCGGTCCCGCCGGCTCAAGCCTTTGGCCAGACTCTCTAAATTATTCAAAGTCGGGGTAGCTTGCATCGCGTTCTGAAATGACCGTCGTTTCGACCGGCCATTTGATTCCAAATGCGGGGTCATTCCAGCGGACTCCGCGTGCTGAGGGCGGATCGTAAAATTCCGACATCTGGTAGAGGACTTCCGTCGCGTCCTCCAGAGTGATGAATCCGTGGGCGCATCCCTCCGGGACGTACACCATGTTTCGGTTCTCTGCGTTCAATGTGACACCAACCCACTGCCTGTAGGTCGAAGAGCCGGGGCGAAGATCGAGCACCACATCGTAGATGGATCCGCGTGTACAACGGACCAGTTTGGCTTCAGCGTGAGGCGAAGCCTGAAAATGCATGCCGCGCAGCGTCCCTCTTCGCTGATTGAACGAAACATTGCACTGTACCAGCCGCGCATTGAGGCCGTGCTCTTCGAATTCTTTCTGGCACCAGGTTCGCGCAAAAAAACCACGGTCGTCGCAGTGCGGTTCGATCCGGATCTCAAGAACTCCCGGCAAGGTGGTTGAGAGAAACTGCATCGGCTGTTCGTCAATGTGGAATGATGCACGTGACCGGTGCACTTCGTTGCACCGCGTCTTGTCGCGAGTGTCTGGCCCGTGCCACGATCGACGACATCCGGCTGCAGACTAGACAACGGTCTCGTTCAGGGAACCCTGGGCGGCGCGCTTCTTCAGGTATCCGAAAATACTTTCAAATGAATCGAAGTGCGACAGATCGTCGCTTTCAATTGAAATGCCAAACTCTTCTTCAACCACGGCGATGAGAGATACGGTAGTCACCGAATCCCAGTCCGAGGCATTGCCAGCGCTTGCCTGCGGAGCGTCTTCGGCACTGAGATCCGGCATCACGGCCAGAAAGCATGAGATGAGTTTTTCTTTGAGTGGATCCATCGATCGGTTCTCCTGAGGAACGAGTGTATTTTGGTCGGCGTGTGGAAAGGCTGCGGCTGCGGGTCCAGGCAAGCGGTTCGTTGTTGCTCCGGGCCTGAACCCGGTTAGTTCGAAACCAGGCTTTGCTGCTCCCGGGGTGTACTTCGTGTCAGTTCCCGCAGCAGGTCAAGATAAATCGCCTTTTGCCCTGAGGCAAGCAGCATCGAAGCAAATGCCACGAAAAGGACTGTGGTTTCCAGAATTAGCCGCGGGAGAGGTGACAGCGCTGCACCCCAGGCTGCTCGGAATGCAAGAGCCAGCGCTCCAGCCACGGCACCGGACAGCAGAGGCTTATACGCACTGCGCAAAATGTCGCGAAACGAAATAGCTGTTCCGTGCACGGCCCATGCAATCAAAGGAAAGATCCATGCGAGCATAACCGCGGAATACGCGAATGCCACACCCTTTGGGCCGTGCGGCAGGCCAATCAGATAGCTCACAATCAAAATCGGTGAAATAACGAGGGTCATCTGAAGGCTCCGCTTGAGCAAACCAAGCGACATGAGCAGCCATGAGAGAGGGTTGGCAACAGCAAAGACGAGGATCGTTGGTGCCAGCAGCCGGAGAAGCGGGGCCGCCGCGCTCCACTTCGGTCCAAGGCAGACGTGAACAATATCGTCTGCAAACAGCGCACACGCTGCTGTTACGGGGACGGTAACCCCGAGAATCAAATCGTACCCTCTCAAGAAGTAGCGCCTGAGACGACTAGGATCATCCTGCACCCGCGACAAGGCCGAGAATGCCACTTCGCCCGCAGCGCTGTTCAGATTTGCGATAGGGATATTCACCAACTGGTAGGCGCGGCCGTAGATGCCAATCGCATCTGCGCCCCAGAAGCGGCCCAGCAGCACCTTTTCGAAGTTCGTGGCCACGTATACGGCAAGACCGTTCATGGTGAGGATGCCACCGAAATTTACCATCGAACGGACTCCAGCTCCGCGGGACGGGAGCTGTGGGACCCATCCGGTGACGATCCAATATGCGATCGTGCCGACGAGTGGGGGGAGAATAGTCATGACTACCAGCGCCCAGTATCCGTAGCCCGCGAGGGCTCCGGCGACGCCAGCAGCAATACCCACGGCCTGAGCGGCGGTGTCGATTATAGCAAGCGCACTGAAACGCATTTGGCGTTGCAGCACTGCGCCATGCTGCACTCCAGCGGCGTTAAAGAGGAATCCCACAGCCAGGACGGCTGTCACCGCAGTCAGGCGTGGTTCGTGGTAGAAAACAGCGATCTCCGGAGCAACAGCGGCCAGTAAAAGTCCGAGTGCTCCGCCGACGATCAGGTTAATCCAGAAGAGGTTGGAGATCTGCTCTTCCGTTACCGTGGCGCGCTGAATGGTGGCGCACGACAGGCCAAAATCTCGCAAGAGAGTCAAAACTCCCGTAAACGCGGCGACCATACCGACCAGCCCGAAATCCGCAGGTGCGAGGAGGCGGGCGAGGATCATCAACGAGCCCAGCCGCAACGCGAAGGACGCGCCCTGGGCCCCCAGCCTCGCAAAACCGCCGCGAATTGCCTTTTCCTTCAAATCTTTCATGTGGTGCGACGGCTATCCGTTCTGGTGTGGTGTGCAGATGAAGAAGTGTTCCACAGCAAACTTGCGGCTGACGAAGGGAATGTTGCGAGTGAAGTGCATGTGCACGCGTTTCATGATTCGCCCCTTCGGCTCCTGGTGCCGCCAGCGAACCGAAGTGGGGAAATATCGTTCGATGCGGAACACCTGTGCCAGAGATCCACGAAACTCATCGAAGGATTGCACATTGCTGTACGGCTCGTACAGGCTCTTACGCAGGTGGTCAAAGTTCACATACGAAGCCAGAAAAATGCCACCCGTCCTGAGCAGGCGTGCTATCTCTGCAAGCTTTACATCCTGGAACCTGCCAATGTACTCGAAGACCCCCTGAGCCACGATAATGTCAAACTTAAGATCATTGAATCGGATGGGTTCTTCGAGAAAATCGTATTGCATCAGGTTTGACGCCGGATGATGTATGGCTATATCGATGCCGTAATAGGCTATGTTGCTGTCGAGGAGCCTGGCCAAAGTTGCCGGTCCGCAGCCGACATCCAGAAGGTCGCAGCGACGGCCGCGGCTGAGGCGATTGACAATGCGCGCCGCTTTCTCGAGCCGGAAGTGTGGCTGAGCATAATTCAAATTCTCAGTCGCCCAGAATTCTTCTTTGTAATATTTCTCAATCACCTGTGCCATAGAATGTGCCTTGACCTGCCTCCCTGAGCAGCCATGTTATTACGCTGCATGACCCCAATTGAGGACTATTGCAGCTCTTATGACGCCACACTGCTGGTTGCTTTATTCGCTTCCGCAGCCCAGAACTGCTCCGCATCGGGCCATATCACGCGCAGAAGAGATCTGTATTGTTCATCCAAAGCGTCGCGCTCTTCCTCCACCTTACCCGCCAGCAAAGTCGTGAGGCTGTGGCCGTTCTTCTCGAGCCGGCAGAATTGCTCAATCAAACCATCCGCCGTCAGGGTATTCATGTCATTGCAGTATTCTGTCAGTCCCATCTGGCTCATCAGAGAAGAGCATTTGTGATGGAACGAGATGGCAATGGTCGGCTTATGGAGGAACAGCGATAAAAGCACGTTGTGGAATCTGGTCGCAACGACAAAGTCCGTTTCGGCGATTTGAGACAGGAGGCCCTCAAGAGATTCAATCGGTTCAGCGACAATGCGGTGCCAGTCCTGCTTCCCGATGTGCGTCGCCAGCAAAGACTGAAACTCTGCGATGACAGGCTCGTCGGTGAAATCCCCGATCAGCAGCCGGACATCATAATCGCGGGCCAGCAGCCATCGCACGAACTCCGCGAGAGTTTCCAGGTACGCAACGTGAACGGAGCGTTGGGGCTTCTCAGCGCCCAGTTTCCCCGCAAATTCCATCAGCCCCAGGCCGACGATCGGCCTACCCCGCCTGCTTTGGCGCCGGCGCGACAATTCCGTTCGAGGCAAACTGAAAGCCAGGTCCGGAGACAACGGATCGTTATCGCTCCGAAAGCCGATTTGTTTCAGCCACTGCCTGGCAGGCTCTTCGCGGTATGAGCGAAAGTCCGCCAGGGAAAGCGCTCCTTTGACGAAGAACCTGCCGGCGCGGCTGTAAAAGGGACCAGCACCCACACTGACAAAAAGCAGCTTGCAGCCCGCCAGCTTCGCCACGACAGACCAGCGAAACATATCATACGGACCCCAGTTCATGAGGGTGTAGGCGTCGGTGAGCAATCCGGTTCCAGGTACAATCAGCGCCGCTGTTCCCTGCAGCATTCTGAAGCCCTCAATCCAGCGCCAAAACTCGCTGGGAATGCCGACCAAAATCTTTCGCGCCCACCTCGTCAGCAGATTGTGAGACTTCCATGGCTTCACTACGTAGTCTCTGATCGGGACGGTGGTGATGT
>DATEMI010000134.1:0-11549 GCA_035275665.1 Terriglobales bacterium
CGAAAGGAGCAGCGCGATGGTGGTTCCATAAATCTGCTTCATAAGAATGCCTCAGGCGAATCTCACACCCAGGACCTGCGGCCGCCCTCGGCCGGTTTTTTGATTTTTAACAAACGAAATCTCGATGCCATCAAAAACCAGCGCGAGGGCGCGCGTCGGTCCTTTGTTTTCGGTTCGGTTTTCTTCTCCTACTTTTTCAGCGCGATGAATTGAATTTTTCCTGTTGATGTATGCAGTTTCAACGTCGGGCCGCCGCCGTTCAAATCGCCTTCTGCCGACATCTCGCGCGGACCATAATCGCCGCCCTCCGACTCGATGTGAATGCCGGGCAATTCACTGCGGATGGCATCGCGAGTGGTGGCCACGTCGATGCTGGCATGAACGCTGACCTTCAAGTCAGACGGAAGATACACGATGATGTCACCAACTCCGGTGTCGAGCACCGAATCGCTGAATTTGCCATTCATAGTCATGAATTCAGCAGTGATGCCGCCTGCGCCGGTCTCGGCACGCACGCTGCGCGTGATCTTGACGCAATGAATGCTGCCGCTGCCGGTTTGCGCCCGGATTGCGCCTGCGCTGCCTCCGGTAAGGCGAATGCTGCCTCCACCGGTTTCGACATCCATGGTGCCTGCTACGCTGCCAACCTCAATGTTGCCTCCGCCGGTGGATCCGCGCAGGTCGCCACCTACGTTTTGCACGTAGATGTTTCCGCCGCCGGTTTCTATCACGGCATCGCGCTTTACGTTATCAACGCGAACCGATTCGCCGCCCGTGGACGCATTCAGCTTGCCGCCGACGGTGCCGATATTCACACGGCCGCCGCCGGTACGAATTCCCAGATCGGCATTCACCGTGCCGACGTTAATCGAGCCTCCGCCGGTGCTGGCAGTGACGCTGCCATTGATGTCGTCCAGATCTACGTTGCCTCCACCGGATTCGGCGTCAACGCGTCCGTTCAGATGAGTGAAACGCAGACTGCCGCCGTCGGTCTTGGCTTTAATGACATCGACGCTGCGCGGCGTGGTGATGTTGAACTCGACGGAGCCGCGATGCCAGTTGTCGCCTCCCTCACCGCCGAAATACGCCGCGTCTCCCTGGCGGTTGGCGATCACGCGCAGGTTCTCGAACATGCGCCGCGCATTATCTTCCGAAGAAGCGCTCACGCGCTTGCGAATCATGTAAGTAATGTTGGATTGCTGCGCGCCGGCTACGCTCACGCCGCCGGCGTTGGTATGAATCTTGATGTAGCGCGAGGCGGGAAGAGTGCCTGTGGTCTCCTGCACCCAACAACTTCCGTCGCGGTAGATTTTCGTTGCGCCTTCCGTCTGAGCTACGCCTGCAACGGCGAGCGCCAGTAGTAGAGTGGGAAGCGCGAAATGGTTGCGAATCACTGCCAATGTATTAAGTTCCTCTTCGTTTCTATGCGCGTTTCTAAGCTGCTAGCTACTAGCATCTAGCTACAGCCGTTTGCTTCTGGCTAGCAGCTAGAAGCTGGCGGCTAGCAGCTTTTATTCAAAATCCGGGAGATTTGCCAGCACTCGCTTCGATTCTCCCTTGATGTACTTATCTTTATCCTGCTGCGCCAACGCGGTCAGCGCCTGACGCACACTGCTGTCGTTCTTCACCGTCTCGAGCAGCGAGATCGCCTGCGTACGCACGCCCGGATTATTGTCCTGCAGCAGCGCTTGGAGCACAGCGTCGCGTACTTGCTGATCGTCTTTCACATAAGAGCGCAATCCATCGAGAGCTTTCAAGCGCACGCCCGGATTGCGATCGTAGCGCAGCGCATAAATTAGAGCTTCGCGCACGCGGCTGTCGTCGGAGCTCTTCACCAGCAGATCGACGGAATCGAGCCTCAGGCCCGAATTGATGTTATTGCGCGCCGCGAAAAGTAGAAGCTGCTGAATTTTGGGATCGTTGATCGAGCCTTGCGCCTGATCGGTGTAAACCTTGTCGTACTGAATCTTGACTTGATCGCTGCCTGGATCTTGCGTGATGCCGCGAATGCCGGCGATGGAGGCGGAATCTAGTGCGGGAGGTGCGAGCGTGTTCTGGACAACCTCTGCCCCGTGTTTTTGCGTAGTCACCTGCCAGGTTGTCAGCGTTCCGGCAGCAAATCCAATCATCAGCAGCGCCGCTGTCAGAGCCGGAGCGAACTTCATCGACTGCAGCCACCCGGCAAAGTCGAAGGTGAAGCGATGCCACCCGCGACTCGGCTCCTCGGACTCAAGCGCTTCGGAGAGCCGCATTCGCGAGCCGGCAAGCAGGTTCGGCGAGACCTCCGGCAGCGGAGCAGCCGACATCGCCAGCCGAAATCCGCGCACCGAATCGAGCTCACTCTTGCACGCAGGGCAGCGCTCCACGTGCCGCTCGAGCTCGTAACGCTCGTCGTCCTTCAGTTCGTCATAGACGTAAAGGGCTGCATTCGCCCGTGTCCATTCGCAGTTCATAATTGCCACACTTTCATAAAACAGGCTGTCGGCTTCCAGCTATCGGCTTTCGGCTAACACCCTCAAAATCTGTACAAATTCGAAGCTCTGTCCGCGTCGATAGGCGCGGCATCCGCAGTCTTCTTGGTCGTAGTCGGAGTGATCCGCTACGGCACGACGCGAGGCGACGCCGAAGTTTCCCATTTCTGGATCGGCCGTCAAAACCGCGCTCGCAGAATTATGAATTTCATTCGTCATTGCTATATCCATCGCTTTCTATACACCCAATCTCTACCTCATCGACGCCAGAGTTCCGCGCAGCTTTTGCGTGGCGCGGAACAGCGTGTTTTTGGCTGTCTCTTCCGTCGTGTGCAGCATTTCTCCGATCGTTCGCAGCTTGAGGCCCTGGTAATGCTTAAGCTCGAAGACCATACGCTCACGCGGCGTCAATTGCTCTAAAGCTTTCTTAATCTTGCCGCCCAGCTCGCGACGCATTAGATCGCGCTCTGGATTCGCTCCCGAGCGATCGTCCGCCACCATGTCGAGCAAGCTGTGCTCCTCGCCGCTGGAATCGACCATCACCGGCGAATCCTCGCGCCGCGTTTTCTTTTTACGGAGATGGTCGAGGCAGAGATTCGTCACGATGCGGTACATCCAGGTATAGAAGGAGCACTCGAAGCGGAAATTGCCGAGATGGCGATACGCCTTGAGGAAGGCTTCCTGATAAATGTCCTGCGCCTCAGCCTCAGAGCCGGTGAGATGCAATGCCAGACGCAAGACCGCCTGATCGTACTGACGCACGAGTTCTTCGAACGCAGTACGCGAACCGCGCTGCGCCTCGCGAATCAAGTCGGCATCGTTGACCCGGTTGAGTGCCTGGCTCACCATTGGACTCCCAGCCGGCGCGACCGGCCGGGCAAAATGGTCCTCTCTGGCCTTCACTCCCCGCGCCTGACCTGCAGTCGGCATGGAAGTTGGTGCGGAGCCGAGGGCGATCAGGCCGCCCGCCACTACGGCTAGACTTGGCATTTCCACTCCTGTGTAATCGGGCCTGCGCGATTGGCTAAATCTTTTGCTTACTGCCCGATAGACGCATGAGAGGAGAAAAGGTAAGCCGTGATTATACGGCGAGAAGACGAGGCTGCGGAGGGAATAACTTTCTTAGAATCAGATGCTTGGACAGGGCTCTCGGGGAGCAGCCGATGGGTCGGAGATGGCCAAAATGGCCAGCTCCAGGTCACCATGATGCGCGCTTTCTCGATATTCGCAGCCGCAACACACGCGGTTGCCCCACCGGCTACCGCCGGCGGTTCTGTTACCTCATGACCGGCATCGGCGAGTAGCCGCTACCGTAATCCAGATCAAACCCAAGCTGCAGCTTCGCGGCTTCTGACATCAGACCTGGATGCCAAGGAGGATCGAACACTACCTCAACCAGAACTTGCTTCACCTCTGGTAGCGTGGACAGCTTTCGCTCCACATCTGCTTTAAGCACGTTGCCCATGCCGCATCCCGGTGCCGTCATCGTCATCTTCACGTCGATCTGCTTGCCGCTCTCGGCATCGGAAATCGCGCAAGCATACACGAGTCCGAGATCGACGATGTTCACGGGAATTTCAGGATCGTAGACGGTCTTCAACTGGTCCCAGACCATCTGCTCGTTGAAGGTCCCAGTTTGGACTTCAGTCTGTGTTCCCGTTTCGGGCTGATGAGGAGTCAGGCCGAGCGCATCAGCATCGCGTGTATCCACACGGTACATTCCGCCATGGTCAGTCCAAACGGTGTAGCTGCCGCCTAGTGACTGCATGATCCTGACCTGAGTTCCGGCCTGCAGCACCTCGTGAATGCCACTGGGGATGCCTATAACTTCACATGCGCGCGAGAGATTGATGCGTTCGTTGGTCATGAGGGACCTCGATTCTGATTAGGGTTTGTCATTCCGAACGCCTGATGTTGGCGTGAGGAATCCCTATGGACTCCGATGCTCGTGGCGACGGTTATTGAAGTCCGTAGGGATTCCTCTCTCCTGCTCACGCGAAAAAAGCGCGTGAGCATCCGCTTGGAATGACAACACTGCCGGCCAGAAACTACTCCGTCGAAACAGCATCCTGCTTGCCTTCCAGCGCAGCGTGCAGCGTGTGCCAGGCCAGCGTTGCGCATTTCACGCGCACGGGAAACTCTGAAACTCCGGAGAAGGCTGCAAGCTTGCCTACATCAGCATGGTTTCCATTCGCCTGGCCGGTGACAAGCTTGTGAAACTCGGAAAAAAGTTTCTCTGCCTCCTGCTTGCTCTTGCCTTTTACGCTCTGCGTCATCATGGAGGCCGAAGCCTTCGAAATCGCGCAGCCTGAGCCTTGAAAGCCGATGTCACGAATCGTGTCGCCGTCGAGATCAAGATAGAGTGTGAAGTGATCGCCGCAGAGCGGGTTGAAGCCTTCGGCTTTGTGATTCGCCGCCGGCAGCTCGCGGTAATTGCGCGGCGCCTTGCTGTGCTCCAGGATCACTTCCTGATAGAGCTCGCGCAGATCGGCCATCAGGCGAACACCTCCTGCACTTTCTTGATGCCGGCCACCAGCGCATCGACTTCGGCTGTCGTGTTGTACAGCCCGAACGAAGCGCGCACAGTTGCCGGAATACCGAACCGCTGCATGATCGGCTGGGCGCAGTGATGTCCGGTGCGAACGGCGATCCCTTCCTGATCGAGAATCGTGCCAATGTCGTGGGGATGCACGCCGTCCATCACAAACGAAAGCACGGCAGCTTTTTCTTTTGCATTGCCGACTATGCGAATGCCCGGAAGCTTCGAGAGTGCCTGGGTTGCGTAGCCAAGCAGTTCGTGCTCGTGCGCAGCGACGTTCTCGATTCCGACGCTGTTCAAATACTTGATTGCAGCACCTAGGCCGATCGCGCCTGCCACGTCAGGGGTGCCGGCTTCAAACTTGTAGGGCAGCGTGTTGTACTGCGTCTTCTCGAAGGTGACGGAGCGAATCATGTCGCCGCCACCTTGATACGGCGGCATCGCTTCCAGTACTTTGTATTTTCCGTACAACACGCCGATTCCCATTGGCCCGTACATCTTGTGGCCGGAAAAAGCATAGAAGTCGCAATCGAGATCCTGCACATCGACTTTGGAATGCGGGACAGCCTGGGCGCCATCCACAACCACTGGAACATTGTGCGCATGCGCGATCTCCACGATTTCCCGAATTGGATTAACGGTTCCGAGCGCGTTCGAGACATGTGCCACGGCGACGATCCTCGTACGCGGACCAATCATCTTCTCGAATTCACCCAGCAACAATTCGCCTTGATCGTTGATCGGGATGACGCGCAGCTTTGCACCCTGCTGTTCGCAAAGAATCTGCCAGGGAACGATGTTCGAGTGGTGTTCCATCGCGCTGACGAGCACTTCGTCGCCAGCGCCGACATGAGCGCGTCCGTAGGTCTGGGCTACTAGATTGATACCTTCCGTCGTGCCGCGCACGAATATCAATTCTTCCGTTCGTGCAGCATTAATGAACTGCCGCACGGCTTGTCGTGCCGCTTCGTGCTCTCCGGTGGCGTGCTCGGAAAGAAAGTGAACACCGCGGTGAATGTTTGCATTGCCGCTCTGGTAGTAGCGCGCAATGGCATCGATGACAGGCTGCGGCTTCTGCGAGGTCGCCGCATTATCGAGATAGACGAGAGCCTTGCCGCGGACCTTCTGGTTCAGAATGGGAAACTCGCGGCGCACGCGTTCCACGTCGAAACTCGGTGACTGAACGAGCACCGGACCGGGCTCGCGCGAAAATGTCTTGGCTGCCGTGGTCATCCGACCTCCTGCCAATTGCGTCCACCGTCCGAAACATTCGATGTCTTCGACCCTGATCCGGAACCAAACTGCAGATTGCTGAGGAGTTTCTCGATCCCGTTACGAACCGAATCTTCTCTCATCCGATCGAGACATTCATTAGCAAAAGCCATCAACAACAGCTTGCGCGCCGAAGCTTCGTCGATACCGCGCGAGCGTAAATAGAAGAGCGCATTCTCTTCGATCTGACCGATCGTCGCGCCGTGCGTGCACTTCACGTCGTCGGCATAGATTTCGAGCTGCGGCTTGGTATCAATCTGAGCGCTGTCCGAAAGAAGCAGATTGCGGTTTGTCTGCTTGGCGTCGGTCTTCTGCGCGTCTTTGTGAACAATGATGCGTCCGTGAAAGACGCCATGCGCGCTGTCGTCAAGAATCCCGTTATAGAACTGGCGGCTGCTGCAGTGCGGCTGCGCGTGCTCCACGAGCATGTAATTATCGAGATGCTGTTTGGCATTGCCGACAAAGAGGCCGTTGATCAAGCATTCCGAGCCTTCTCCGGCCAACACGGGATGAACGTTGTTGCGGACGATCCCGCCGCCGAGGAGCACAGAGTGCGATGCGACGTTCGCGTTCCTCCCCTGCTCAATGCGCAGAGTCGAGATGTTGAACGACTGCCTGTGCTCGCGCTCGATCATGTAGTGGGAGACGATCGCTCCGTCTTTCGCTATTAGCTCAGTCGCAGTGTTGCAAAGCGAACCGGCAGTGTCGCCGAGTGACACGTAATCTTCGACGATCGCCACCTGGGCCTCTTCTTCGACGACGAAGAGGTTGCGCGGATGATTCATCATCGGTGCGTCGGTGGCAGTAGAGTCGGTCGCAGTAGAAATGAAGAGTAGATAGATTGGCTGCTCGACGACCGTCCCGCGGCTAACGTGAACGAACGCTCCATCTTCCGCAAATGCAGTGTTCAACGCGGAGAATGCGTCGCGCTGTATGTTGAGATAACGTCCGAGATGGTTTTCCACCTGGGATGATTTCGCTGCGACTTCTCTGGCGAGTCCGTTGATGATTACGCCTTTGGGCAGCTCATCGATGCGCGAAAGCTGGGGAACTAAACGGCCATTCGCAAAGATCATCACCGTCTGTGAAGAGCGGAGTGAGTCAAAAGCCAAATCCTGCTTCTGGAAATGCAATCCAGCAATTTCATCTACCCTGATGTTGCTGAGCCGAAATTGGGTCTGCGCGATGGCTGAGATGTTCGTGAAGCGCCAATCTTCGTCGCGAGTCGTCGGCAGCCCAACCTGGCAGAAGCGCGCGAAGGCATCGGCGCGCAGGTTGCACAGCCAAGGCTGGTCGTGACCGACGGCGACTTTCTCGAAGTCGCTAAAGGTCTCGAGATATGTTTGCAGTTCCTTAACCGGAGCGATCACCTTCTGCATCACCTTTCTTATGCGCTGATGGGCTCAGCTTTTTCGATCCAACCGTAGCCCTTCTCCTCGAGTTCGAGCGCGAGTTCCTTACCGCCTGAGCGCACAATGCGGCCATTGACCAGCACGTGTACAAAATCGGGAACGATGTAGTTCAGCAATCGCTGGTAGTGGGTGACTACGATCATTGCTCGCTTCGGACTGCGCATGGCGTTCACGCCTTTGGCAACGATCTTCAGCGCGTCGATGTCGAGTCCCGAATCGGTCTCATCGAGAATCGCGAGCTTGGGCTCGAGCAGCGCCATCTGCAGAATCTCGTTGCGCTTTTTCTCGCCGCCGGAGAAGCCTTCGTTGACAGAACGGTTCGTGAACTTCTCATCCATGTCGAGCAGCTTCATCTTCTCGCGATAGAGCGGAATGAAGTCCATCGCGTCCATTTCTTCCTGGCCGTGGTATTTGCGGGTCGCGTTCACAGCCGACCGCATGAAATATGCATTGCTGATGCCGGGAATCTCGACGGGATACTGGAAGGCCATGAAGACGCCTTCGCACGCAGCGTCTTCAGCTTTCATCGCAAGCAAATCTTTGCCTTCGAAGAGAATTTCGCCGGAAGTGACTGCGTAGCTCTCGCGACGCGCCAGCACCTGCGCCAGCGTACTCTTGCCCGAACCGTTCGGTCCCATAATGGAATGCACTTCGCCAGGGTTCACCGTCAGGTTTATGCCTTTGAGGATCTCGTGATTGTCCACGGTCACGTGGAGATCCTTAATTTCCAATAAGCTCATTCATTCCTCTTTCGTACAACAATCCTTCGTATAAGTCCGCAAATTTAATACCTGTCATCCTGAGCCCCTCTGTTGGGCGAAGGATCTCCCGGAATGACTCCGACTTAAATGCACTCACCTGGCTCCTCGACTTAAATCCGGAATTCTTGGTAGAAGAGCCACGCCGGCAGCATTTAAGCCCTAAGCATCGCCGGAGGTCCTTCGCGCAAAAGCGGCGCTCAGGATGACAGTCCTTAAGAGCGACTGGAAAAACCAATCGCGTTATCCCACGCTGCCTTCGAGGCTCACGCTCAGCAGCTTCTGTGCTTCTACTGCAAACTCCATCGGCAGCTCGCGGAAGACGCGCTTGCAGAAGCCGTTCACGATCATTGAGACGGCATCTTCAGCTTTCAATCCGCGCTGGCGCAGGTAGAAGAGCTGGTCTTCGCCGATCTTTGACGTCGAAGCCTCGTGCTCCATGCGCGCCGAGGCATTCTTAACTTCGATATATGGAAACGTGTGCGCGCCGCACTTGTCGCCGATCAGCAACGAGTCGCATTGCGTGTAGTTGCGCGCGCCTTGCGCTCCTTTCAGGATCTTTACCTGACCGCGATATGTGTTCTGTCCGTGGCCGGCGGAAATTCCTTTGGAGACGATCGTGCTCTTGGTGTTCTTCCCGATATGGATCATCTTCGTGCCGGTGTCGGCCTGCTGATAGTTGTTGGTCAGCGCCACGGAGTAGAACTCGCCCACTGAGTTCTCTCCCTGCAGGATGCAGCTCGGATACTTCCAGGTGATCGCCGAGCCGGTCTCCACCTGCGTCCATGAAATCTTCGAGTTCACGCCCAGGCACTTGCCCCGCTTCGTGACGAAGTTGTAGATCCCACCTTTGCCTTCCTTGTCGCCGGGATACCAGTTCTGCACCGTCGAGTACTTGATCTGCGCATTGTCCAATGCGACTAACTCGACAACGGCTGCATGAAGCTGGTTCTCGTCGCGAATGGGAGCAGTGCAGCCTTCGAGATAGCTGACGGATGCGGCTTCATCGGCGACGATCAGCGTGCGTTCGAACTGTCCCGTTTCTGCGGCATTGATGCGGAAGTACGTTGAGAGCTCCATAGGGCAGCGCACGCCTTTGGGCACGTAAACAAACGATCCATCGCTGAAGACGGCAGCGTTCAAAGCCGCAAAGAAGTTGTCAGTGTAGGGCACGACTGAGCCGAGATACTTCTGTACCAAATTGGGATGCTTCTGCACCGCCTCCGAGAACGAACAGAAAATTACACCGGCCTGCGCGAGCTTGTCCTTGAAGGTGGTCGCAACCGAGACACTGTCGAAGACGGCGTCGACTGCCACTCCGGCCAGCATCTTCTGCTCCTGCAGAGGAATGCCGAGCTTTTCGTAAGTGCGAAGAATCTCAGGATCGAGCTGATCGAGGCTTTCGAGTTTCGGCTTTTGCTTTGGCGCCGAGTAGTACGTGATTCCCTGATAATCGATGGGGCCGTACTTGATGTTTGCCCAGGTCGGCTCGGCGGCAGCCTTCTCCTGCGAAGCCCAGTAGCGATACGCCTTCAGCCTCCACTCCAGCATGAACTCCGGTTCGCGCTTCTTGGCCGAGATCAGCCGAATGGTGTCTTCATTCAGACCTTTCGGGACCCGCTCCTCTTCGATGTCGGTGACGAATCCCCACTTATATTCGCGTTCGGCCAAATCTCGAATCGCATTGACGTTCGTGCTCATTGCACTCTCCCAGAATGGAACTTGACCACGGGTAGCTGGTGACCTTCCGCGTCTTGGATGACGGTGAGCTGCATCGGTTGAACTAAATCGGCCAGCATCACCTTCTCCAGCGCCCCGCGTACAACTTTGCTGATGATTCGCTGATTGCTCTTGATCGGGCAGCACGTCTCGATTTCACAGAGCCCCTCGATATCCGTGCTGCAATCTGTAAGGGCGATCGGACCTTCGAGGCTCGCCACGATGTCGGCCACCGAGATCGCTTGCGGCAGACGCGACAGGCTGTACCCGCCCTTGATGCCGCGATGGGAAATCAGCAGTCCGCCCTGCATGAGCTGCTTGAGCAGCTTGCTTACCGTCGGCAGGGGAAGCTTCGACTTATCCGCCAAGTCTCTCGCCGTGTGAAGCTGACGCTCGTGCTCCCGGGCCATGCAGGTCATCAAAACCAGCCCGTAATCAGTAAGTTTTCCTAAGCGAATCATTGTATTTTCAGCAACTTGGCTACATGAGCCAAATAGGACTGAAACAGTCTGGTTTAATTGTATTAGGGGCAAGCACCGAGTTGCAAGCCGCGGAAAGCGCAGAACCGCCTGCGGTAGGCGGCGGTTCTGTTTGCATTTCTTAGGCAGCCGCAGAGATTCCTGCTGGTGCACTCACTCGCGAGCGAGTCCAAGTGTGGCTACCGCCGGTTCGGGCATATCGTCGAAGCGAAGCTCGGGAAGTTCAGATGACGGTTCGCGCTTTTGTGTCCGGAACAGAATCAGCGCCAGGAGGCCAATAGCCAGGGCCGCACGCACCGGATTCGCTGCCCAAATCGCCTCAAACGCTGTGAGGATCGAGGTCAGCCCGAACACAGTCAGCCAATAAATAATCCCCGTATGAAGGATGTTGCGTTTTCCTGGCAGATACGAACACGTGAGCGGAATCGTGTCAGTGCTGCTCAGCTCGCGTTCGATGATGATCAATGCAATCAGCAGGGCGAAACAGACACCGTAAATTGCTTTCCATGGCGTGAGGACCAGAAGAAGAAACGGAATCGTAGTTACCACGGCCGGCAATGTCGCAAACGCGAAGTAGATGAGCCGCAATGCGCGCTCGCGTTCCACGGTTGCATCTTGCGCGGTAAGGCGGAAGAGCCAGTTCGCGCGCAAATCGACAGGAATGCGGAAGGCATAGCGCAATCCGGTAAATAGAAAGAAGAACAGCAACAGCGGTAGAGCAAACGCGGCATCGAGAGCGGCGCCCCGTTGAATAGGGCCTCGACTCATAGCCCCACTCAGAATCAACCCGATCCCGCTTTCGATCAGCAGCGCGCAGCCGACTCCGGCGTACACAAGCCGGATCATGCGATGCTGCTTGAGCCGTTCCAGCGAGCGCAGTGCAAACAGCAGAATTGCAG
>DATEMI010000135.1:0-18935 GCA_035275665.1 Terriglobales bacterium
GTGCTGCGTTCACTGTGGCTTCGGGCACGGACATATGAAGGGCCAACTGATCGTTGAGCCTACAGACTAAGAGTCAGAGAATCTTCAATGACGCTTTCTTCCAATCCCATTTTGAAATCCCAAAACCAGGCCCACACGGAGCACTTTGGCAGGCAGCAAAAAACTCATTTGGCGCATAGTGGCTTGAACTGTTCGGCCCGTTTATGGCAGAGATAGATTTCTGTCGTAACACAATTACTCGCACCCCATTCTGGTTAGTGGTTCTTCCCGCCGTTCAGATCGGCTAAAACGTTGTTGAAAGCGGATGGGGAAGGCGTGAAGGTCGTACAGGAATTGCTGCGTCACGCAAACAGCAGAATCACTCTTGATACGTACACCCAGGCGCTAACTCCGGCTAAACGCGCTGCGCAAAGCAAAATCGTGAGATGATTTTGCGCGGATAACTCCACCACCGAATGGTAATTACTCTTAACGACCCTCAAGTTTGAGCCGGAATTTGTAAGCCACTGAAAAGAATGGCGGGGACGACGGGACTCGAACCCGCGGCCTCTGCCGTGACAGGGCAGCGTTCTAACCAACTGAACTACGTCCCCAGCTTTGTGTCGCGGTTAGCAGGAGCCCTCGACCGGAAGGCGCGGAGGAGATCACCGCGACAAGGAGCATCTGTCCATACTCCCAAAAACAATTGTAACAAACTCCTGTGATTGAGAATTCCTGTTCGTGCAAGACTTCGTTTGTAATCACCTTCAAATGTTCCGGCGCAGCTGCCGCGATTCGCGGCAGCCTAGCTAGCGATTGCTGGAGACTTGCCGCGATCGGCGGTTTCGCTTTAGCGCCGGAGTTGAGGGGTTTTGCAGCGCAGCAACCATTTCTACTCCTTCGTTCTCTGACCAGAAGTATTGCAATCTGGTTGTCGAGGCTGCACGTGCCTGGACAGAATCATTCCGAAAAATCTGCCGTCGCCATCGTCCTTACTTTTGCTGCCGGGTGCGTGGACATCGTCGGCTTCCTTTCTGTTTACCACACCTTTACTGCGCACATGACCGGCAACACGGTCCATCTTGGGAACTCACTCTTCGGCGGCGATGCCAAAGAAGCTGGACTTGCAGGCCTCGTTCTGATCGCGTTTGTGGGAGGATCTCTCGCGGGACGTGCCCTGATTGAGGTAGGAGCGCGCAATCGGATTCGCGCGATTGCTTCGTGGACTCTCGGCATCGAAGCCGCGCTGCTTGCGATCGTCGCTTCGGGAGAACTCGGCGGACTGAGATCGGGAATGAGCGTGCATTATCCCAAAACTGCACTCGCGTTGCTTGCTTTTGCCATGGGACTGCAAACGGCAACGATCACCCGCGTTGGCGCCCTCACTGTGCACACTACGTTTGTTACGGGAATGATCAACAAGTTTTGCCAGCTCGTGTCTCAGGTGATCTTCGACGCCTTCGACAGCGTGTCTGGGAAGACGAGTCCCGCGGTTGTTGAACGGCTGCAGCATCGGCATAAGACAATCCGCAAAGCATGGTTCATATTTGCAATCTGGTGTACTTACACAGTAGGAGCAATCGCCGGTACGGGGTTGGAGTCGAAATGGGAATTGCGATCGCTCTTTATTCCTGTCGCACTGCTGTGCGTTGCAATCATCGCTGATCAGATTCTTCCGCTCGCGGTAGAGGAAGAAAAAGACCAGTCCGAACGCTGAAGCCAGGCTGCTTCGCCGTCGGCTGCCGGGTTTTAGGAGAGCAGTCACCTGGTTTGACGCCCTGCGCCGGTAGCCGACAAGCTACTCAAACTATGCGATCCTTCGCGTTTCACCCACTTCAGAGCGATCCACTGCTTTCAGGTCTCTCTTCGGCACGCCTTGGCGTCCACCGGCCGTGGATGCGATGAGTCCGAGGATCAGCGCTACAAACAACCAGTAACCACCGACTGCGAGCACGTCAGCAACTCTCTCCGCGCCCACAGCGCCGGGATTCGCGGTGCCCGATACGGTGCCTGTCAGGACCATGCTCGTGATCAGAACCGAGCTGAAAACCGCCATACCGAAGGTCACAAAGCCGTGATACATGCCGATGTGCGGGATTGATGTCCGACTCAGAACCGCGGCTGCGCGTCCGCTAAAGTACAGAGCGATGATCGAGAGCACGACGGCCCAAATTCCGATGCCGGTGCTGATCCCGCTTGTGACAGCATTCCCGTTCGCCGGAGTAGTCGCCGAAGCGAAGATCGCCATGCCTAGAATTCCGAACGTCGCTTCAATTGCAAGAAATACGAAAGTACCGCCAAAGATCGCTGACCAGGAGAGCCCGCGGTCGCGATCTACTACCACTGGATAACTTGACATTGCATTCCACCTCTCAGGAACACACCCCGAGCGCTCGGCCCAGAAATGCGTTCCAACCTCGAATTTTGTTGGATTTGTATCCATTAAGTGCGGTGCAGCAGAAGGAGCGATGGTTGCAATTTGGGAATGTTGCAATGCAATGGGAGTACTCCTCATGATCGGCAGAGTCAGATTTTGGCTGCTGTCTGCGCCAATCCTCTAGACAGTTCTCTGCGGATCAGCGTGGACCGGATTGGCAATTGATGAGGCACATTCTGAAATGGTTCGAGCCTGACTGCATCTCATTCTGATAACGTTGAAACAGTCTCAACTCCGAATGCCGTTTCTACTTCCCGTCACTAACCCAGAAGATTGTCCGCCCGATGACGTGCGTTGCACTCATCTCGCGGGCCTGCGAGCAGTAGCTTCTCTCGAGGCGCTGAAGGGAATTCTGGCCATAGTCGGCGGAATCGGACTCTTCACTCTGCTTCACAAAGACCTCGGAGATATTGCTGAAAATATTGTCGAGGCGCTGCACCTGAATCCTGCACATCGCATCGCACAGGCATTTATCAATGCTGCCGATCGCATGAGCGACACACGCATAGTCACTCTTGCATTCGTGGCGTTCGGATATGCGGTAATTCGCTTCATCGAAGCTTATGGTCTGTGGAACGCGCGTACCTGGGCGGAATGGTTCGCGATCATCTCAGGAGCTGCCTATCTGCCGTGGGAGATTCTTGAAGTAGTGAAGCATCCTCACCATGTGATTCGATGGATCGTCCTGTTGATCAACATCATCGTTGTGCTCTACATGGTCTATGTACGATGGGACACCCTGAAGGAAGGGAAGAGGGAACAGGTGACAGAGAACAGGGAAGAGCACGGTGCTGTCGGATGAGCGATTTTCCTCTCACCTGTTCCCTGAACCTGTCCCCTGCTTTTAAGGTACTGGTGTGTTCCGATCCACGCGCAAACGCAACCCGCATTCCGCGGGAAGATTGACCTGCTTGCCGGTCGTTGCGAGAACGTAACCGCCGCCTGCGAGATTGCCTACGGCCAACCCCTTCAGCGGTGGACCAAAAGCTCCAGTAAGGCCGGCATTTGTGCTGATGGCTGGCGGTGTGGTGTTTTCCGCGCGCGTGGCTGGTTTGACCCTATGGACAGAAATCAGGGTCGCATCGATGGGAACGTCCGTTCCGTTTGGCAACTGAATGTCGGTAAACCGCAGGTTGAGGTGGCCCATGTCTTTAATGGCATCGGCCAGTTTTTCATTATCGGAATCGCTGACCTGGCCATTGAGCTTTGAGCCTGTTGGGATAATCACATTTCCGATGGCGCTGCGCACCGGGGCGCTGACGGTCGCCGTGAATCGGTCGCCTACTTTGGAGGTCTTCGTCGAGAGCGGAGTATCCAGAGTCGCGCGAAATTCTGTGCCGGATTTCAGGAGCTGCGGTTGAGAGTTTTCGGTTGTTGAAGTCGGAATGGAGTCGGACTGTGGCTTGGCTGACGGAACCGGAGCCGGCGCTTTCGTATCGGGGGGCATTTCCTTCTGCGGCTGTTCCGGCGATTGTGACGCGGCAGCAGGGGGCGGCGGCGTAGTCGCTGTCCCTTGATTTGGTGCACTTTCCTGAGCAGTTTGTGAAATACCCAGAGTAGAAGAAAGTAGTGCGACGGCAGCTATGAAGAAAGCACGGCGTAACAACATCAGATTAGGGCCTCAGCAACTTAGAGCGGAATTGCTGAAGCGCAGGTTGGCTTGCTAAATCCGGCGAGCTAATGGATGAGATTGGACGTTTGCTGAACCGCAGGCAAGAGCCGCACGGCGCCTCGATTGGCATACTCCAACACGTTGCCGGGTTTCACTCCAAGCCAGACCGTAACGATAGCCGCGACCACGAGCGCAGTGGTCAGGCCAGGCGCGGCTTTCAATCGCAGAGTCTCTTCGCCGGCTTGTGGTTCATACATGTACATGACAACTACAAGCCGCAGGTAGTAGTAAGCGGCGACTGCGCTGTTCACCAGGCCAATGATGGTGAGCCACACCAGATTGCTTTTGAGCGCGGCATTGAAGACGTAGAACTTGGCGAAGAAGCCTCCCGTTGCCGGAATCCCAATCAGGGAAAGAAGGAAGATGGTTAAAGTTATCGCGAGCACCGGAGAACGCTTTCCCAACCCTGCATAGTCTTCAATATTTACATATCGCTCGCCGCTGCGTCCGAAGTGAGATACGACTGCGAAGGCGCCCACGTTCATCGCGGCATAAGAAGCGGCGTAGAAGATTGCGGCGGTGATGCCGATGTCGCGCGCATTGGGAGCGATCACCGCGGCGAACGCGACCAGCAAATATCCGGCGTGAGCGATCGACGAATACGCGAGCATCCGTTTCACGTTCGTCTGCAGCAGTGCCCCAAGGTTGCCGAGCGTCATCGAGAGCGCCGCCGAAATCCATACCAGCCAGAACCAGGCATTGCCGGTTCCGATGGCGGCTCCGAAGAGAATGCGGAGCAGCACGGCAAAGGCCGCGGCTTTCGGTCCCGTGGACATGAGCGCCACAACCGGAGCAGGCGCGCCTTCATATACGTCGGGAGTCCAGATATGAAACGGCGCCGAAGCGACTTTGAATCCGATGCCCACGAACATCAGCGCAACGGCTACGTACGCCAGCCCGTGGCTGACGAGCACGTCTACACCCGGCACCATTGAAACTCCGGACGTCTGCAACGCAGAAGCGATGGTGTAGATGCTGGTTGACCCGGTTGCGCCGAACATCAGCGCGACGCCATATAGAAAGAATGCAGTCGCGAACGATCCCAGCAGGAAGTACTTGATCGATGACTCGGTGCTCGTCGCATAGCGGCGGCGGAAGCCGGCAAGGACGTAGGTTGCAATCGAAGAGATTTCCAGCGCAATGAAGATCAGTACCAGCTCCACTGCCGACGACATCAGCACCATGCCAACTGTTCCAAAAAGGATCAGCGCGTAGTACTCACCGCCGCGAATCTGCTGCGTTTCAAGATACTCAAACGACGCAAGGATCACGACGGCTGAGATCGCGCAAATCAGCACGTGAAAGAAGACGCTGAATTCATCGACCCGAATCATCCCGAACCATCCCAATCCGGGATAGTTGGCTTGGTACAGCGAAGCGGCAATCGCGACCAGCGTTCCGATAAAGGAAAAGACGCCGAGCGCCTTGCGGCTGGAGCGCTCCGGCAGAAGCGGCTCGACGAACATGACAACAATGCCCCAGACGCTCAACACGAGCTCAGGAAGAATGCGGACGTAACTCAGATCAGGATTGGGCGTCATTTATCTGCCTTGCTCACCGGGAGCAGGTGCGCGAGTAATGTCGAGTGCTGTGCGGCGGAGGCTGCGCTAACCGAAGTCGGGCGCAGCGACTGCTGGACCGATGGATCGATCATGCGAATCCACAGCGGCGAAGCCACACCCATGATGATCGCCATGGCGACCATCGGAATCAGGCTGATGCGTTCGCGTCCATCGGCGTCGGCTAGTGAGAGGTTCACCGGCTGCTTTACCTCACCGTAGAACGTGCGTTGATATAGCCAGAGCAAATAGCCAGCGCTCCAGATCACTCCCGTCGTGCCGATGATTCCGTACCATTTCCACGCGCTGAACGCGCCGCTCAGGATGAGAAACTCGCCGACGAATCCGTTCAGCAGCGGCAGACCAACTGACGAGAGTGTGATCATCAGGAACAGCGTTGAGTACACCGGCATCGGTGACGCCAGCCCGCCATACTCTTTGATTTCGTAAGTGTGTCGGCGCTCATACAACATGCCCAGCAGCATGAACAACGCGCCGGTTGATATACCGTGATTCAGCATCTGGTAGACGGCGCCATCGACGCCGATCTGCGTGAAGGTGAAAACGCCGAGCACGCAAAAACCAAGGTGGCTCACAGAGGAGTACGCCACCAACTTTTTCATGTTCGGCTGTACGAGCGCGACTAGCGCGCCATAAACAATTCCAATCAGCGCCAGAGTATTGATCCACGGCGCATGCTCATGGGCCTGAGCAGGGAAAAGCGTTGCGTTGAAACGCAGCAGCCCATAAACGCCCATCTTCAGCAGCACGCCGGCCAGCAGCACGGAACCTGCGGTCGGAGCCTCAACGTGAGCATCGGGCAGCCACGTGTGGAACGGGAACAAAGGAACTTTCACCGCAAACGCAATGAAGAAGCCGAAGAAGAGAAGTTCAGCGGCGTGATTGAATCCCGGAATGGAACCGCTTTGAATTGCAGTTTGGATGGTGACGTAATCAAAGCTGCCGGTCTGCACGTACAACCAGATAATCGACGCCAGCATGAATACCGAGGCGACCATCGTGTACAGGAAGAATTTCACTGCGGCATAGACGCGGCGCTCGTGGCCATACATGCCGATCATCAGCGCCATCGGAATCAGCGTCGCTTCCCAAAAGACGTAGAACAGGAAGAGATCGAGCGCAACGAAGACGCCGATCATCGACGTCTCCAGGATCAGCATGATGACGAAGAATTCCTTTACCGCACCGTGAATTGACTTCCACGAAATCAGCACGCAAAACGGAGTCAGAAATGTCGTCAGCAGCACCAGCCACACCGAAATGCCGTCCACGCCGAGGTGGTAGTGGATGTTCGGATGTGCGATCCACTGGGCATCGATGACGAACTGGAATCCCGACGCGCCACTCGACCAATGCACCGGCAGATGCAGCGAGAAGATGAATGCGACGATGGAAACAACGAGCGCGGTCCATTTAATGAGGCGATCATTGCGGGGCAAGAGCGCGATCAGGATCGCTCCGGCGAACGGCACAAACGTGATGAGCGTGAGAATCCAGTTGTTCATGCGCGCAGCCCCATCCAGATCATGAATGCCGTTACGCAGGCCGCGCCGAGTGCAACCCATCCAGCGTAGGAGCGAATGCTGCCGGACTGCATTCGCCGCGTTATTCGCGAAAGTCCCTTCGAGGTTGTGCCTGCGCCGTTCACGATTGCGTCGATCACGCCGACATCGATGCCGCGCCACAGGACGCTGCGCGAACCATTCACGATCGGATTGATCAGTGTTGCGTAGTACGCCTCGTCAACCCAGTACTTGTTCCACAGCGTGCGATAGGCTCCGCGCAAGCTCGTTGCGATGCGGTCTGGAAGCTCAGGACGGCAATAGTAGAGGAACCAGGCAAGCAATAATCCAAGAACCGCTACGCCCACCGACGCTCCCGCTAATCCAAGCTCAAGGCCTTTTTCCGATTCGGGATTTTCGGATTGCTGCGGTTCATTCGGGAAGTTCTCCGCTGCGCGCGCAGGCTCGGAACTGGTGTGAAAGACCGGCGTGAGGAATTGATCGAACTTGTTGTGTCCGCCGAGCGATTCAGGAATTCCTACCCAGCCCATCACGAAAGAGCCGATCGCAAGAACAACCAGCGGGCCAAGCATGATCCACGGGCTCTCATGCACGTGTCCACCATGTCCATTGTGTCCACCATGTCCACCAGCATGTGCCGGCTGCACTCCTGAATGGTGCCCAACATCGGCAGGCGCCGAACCGGGCGCATGCACGCCCCCACTTGGCTCTTCGTGTTCGTTGTGAACCGGCTGGCGTCGCTCACCGAAGAACGTCATAAACCAGAGGCGGAACATGTAGAACGAGGTCATACCAGCGGTGATCCAGCCGATGAGCCAGAAGATCCAGCTTCCGTGCGTCTTGTCGGAAAAAGCCTTCCAAAGAATTTCGTCTTTAGAGAAGAAGCCGCTGAGGGGTGGAAATCCGGCGATGGCGAAGGTGGCGATCGTCATGGTCCAGAAGGTCCACGGGATGAGCTTGCGTAACCCGCCCATGTAGCGCATGTCCTGTTCGCCGCTGAGAGCGTGAATCACCGATCCTGCAGCCAGAAAGAGCAGCGCTTTGAAGAACGCGTGCGTCATCAGATGAAAAATTCCCGCTGAGAACGCTGCCACGCCGCAGGCCATGAACATGTATCCAAGCTGCGAGACAGTTGAGTACGCAAGCACGCGCTTGATGTCGGTCTGCACGATTCCAATGCTGGCGGCGAAAATTGCGGTCAGCGCTCCGATGATCGCGACCACGCGCAGGGCAAGAGGCGCATGCAGGAACAGAACGTTAGAGCGGGCGATCATGTAAATGCCCGCCGTGACCATCGTGGCTGCGTGGATCAGTGCCGAAACGGGAGTCGGGCCTTCCATAGCATCCGGCAGCCAGACATACAGAGGAATCTGCGCCGATTTTCCAGCCGCGCCGAACATCATCAGCAGCGCCGTCGCGGTGAGGAATCCAACGCCAGCTTCAACCGGCAGCGGCGAAATCGCTTTGAACACTTTGTCGTAATCGAGCGTGCCGAAATGCTGGATGAGCAGGAACATTCCCAACAGGAAGGCAAAGTCGCCGACTCGGTTCGTAATGAACGCTTTCTTGCCTGCCTGCGCAGCCGAGTCCTTCAGGAAGAAGAAGCCGATCAGCAGATACGACGCGAGACCCACGCCTTCCCATCCGACGAACATCAGCAAGTAGCTGTTCGCCAGAACCAGCGTGAGCATGAAGAACATGAACAGATTCAGATAAGAGAAGAAGCGGTAGTATCCGCCTTCTTCGGCCATGTACCCGACCGAGTAGATGTGGATCAGGAAGCCGACACCGGTGACGATCAGCAGCATCGTCACAGAAAGCTGGTCGAGATAGAAGCCGTAATCGACGCGGAAGGTCTGCCCGATCTCGATCCAGGGAAAGAGCCGCTCGATGTGCGGAAGTGCCGCCTGCGGCATCGCCGAGAATTGCGTCACTACCCAGATCGCCCAACCAAGCGCGGCGCCGGGGAAGATCAGCGCGACGGCGGCGACCAGGCTGCGGGGAAAGCGCTTGCCGAAGATGCCATTAATGGCCGATCCGATGAGGGGCAGAATCGGGATGAGCCACAGGTTCAAATTGGGACTCGGGGTCATAGTTTGAGCAGGTTCACCTGATCCACATTGAGAGTTTCACGCGTGCGAAAGACAGCGAGTACAATCGCCAGTCCGACCGCGGCCTCGGCCGCCGCAACCACCATCACAAAGAAGACGAAGACCTGTCCACTCACCTGATGCCAGCGGCTGGCGAAGGCGATGAACGTAAGGTTCACGGCATTCAACATCAGCTCGATGGACATGAAGATGGTGATGATGTTGCGCTTGATTAGAAACGCCGCGACGCCGATGGCAAACAGAATCGCGCCGAGAATCACGTACCAGGAGAGCGGAATCATTGACGCTCCCTTCGGGCGAGGACAACCGCGCCCATAATCGCAATCAAAACCAGAACTGAGGTCACTTCAAAGGGCAGAAGGAACTCGCGGAAGAGCGCGATGCCCAACTGCTGTGTCGGAACGTAAAAATCGCCGATGCTCACGCGTCCAAGCTGTGAACGAGCAGCGGAAACAGCCCAGCAGATCAGGATGAAGAACGCGATCAGTCCCGGAACACCCAACGCGAGCGCGACCTTGTTCCCTCGCGTCTTTTCTTCTTCGCCGGCATTGAGCAGCATGATGACAAACACGAACAGCACCATCACTGCGCCGGCGTAGACGATGACCTGAACGGCGGCTACGAACTCTGCGCCTAAAAGAAGGAAAAGCAGGGCGAGCGATCCCATGACCACGATCAGCGACAGCGCGCTGTTCACGGGGTGGCGCTGCAGCAGGAAGTTGAGCGCTCCCGCCACGCAAATCACTGCGAAGATGATGAACAAAGCTAGGTGGAACATTTTGATTCAGGAACTAATGGCTAACTGATTTAAATGCGCACGCGGCACTCACAGCAGTTGCCGCTCTTCGTCTGTCATCCTGAGGCCCGCTTTAGGCCGAAGCATCTCCCGAAATGCTTCGGAGTCACATGCTCTTCCGAGGCTCTTCGGCCCAGAACGTGGGCTTCTGGTAGAGGAGCCACGCAAGGGCATCTAAGTCCGCAATATCGCGGGAGATCCTTCGCGCAACAGAAGCGCTTCAGGATGACAGTTTCTATCGATTTCAACCGGCACGCGCACAGCCACGATTTCATGAGCTGCGCGCACAAAAAAGCTAAGACCTCAACGCCAAAACCAAACTCGTAACAACGATATTCGCAATCGCCAGAGGAAGTAAGAACTTCCAGCCGAACGACATCAATTGATCGTAGCGGAAACGCGGCAACGTGCCGCGAATCCAGATGTATAAAAAGATAAAGAAGAATACCTTTACAAAAAACCAGAACAGCGGCGAAATCATCAGCCAGATTCCCGACACGGGAATGTTAAAGCCGTCGAACGGGCTGTGCCAGCCGCCGAAGAAGAGCAGGGTCGCCAGACAGGCGACCGTGACCATATTGCAGTACTCAGCCATGAAGAACATGGCGAACTTCATTGCGCTGTACTCGGTGTGGTAGCCGGCAACCAACTCCGTTTCCGCTTCGGGAAGATCGAAGGGAATGCGGTTGGTTTCAGCGTAGGCTGCCATGATGTAAATAAAGAACGCAACGAACTGGAATCCGCCAAAGAAATGCCAGTTCAGGATTGAGCCCGCCTGGGAATCTACGATCTGCCGCAGGCTGAGGCTACCGGAAAGAATCAGCACTCCTACGAGCGACAAGCCAAGCGCCAGCTCATAGCTGATCAATTGCGCGCTGGCGCGCAGGGATCCGAGCAACGAATATTTCGAGTTCGACGACCATCCCGAGAGCGCGACGCCATAGACGCCGATCGAAGTGATACCGAGGATGATCAGCAGCCCGATGTTGATGTCCTGAATGCCGGCGCCCGTCCAGAAGGCTGTCGTCTGGAGCGGAATGTGATAGCCGTCCAGATTCCATGCTCCGCCGAAAGGAATGATGGAGATCGAAATCAACGATAGGATCAGCGCGATCATCGGCGCGGCGATGTAGAGCGGCTTGTAGACGCTGTCAGGAACAAGGTCTTCTTTCAGGATGAACTTGATGCCGTCGGCCAGCGGTTGCAGCAGCCCAAATGGCCCGACGCGCGTGGGTCCCCAGCGGTTCTGCATGCGCGCGATTACCTTGCGCTCCATCAGGACGATGTAAGCGACTGCAGTGAGCAGGAGCCAGAGCAGAATCGCGAGCTTTATGACGGCGAAGATGATGTAGTGTGTCAGGTCCAATTGTGTTGTCCAAATGGTGTTGTCATTTCGAGCGGCCGAGTTTGCGGCGAGAAATCCCTATCGTCTCCATGCTGTCTACAGGGATTCCTCTCTTCGCATCTCGCAAAATCAGCGAGACGCTTCGCTCGGAATGACAATGCAAGACATCTAGTCCGCCGGAATCTCAGCTTCCGCCGGGGCTCGCCGGTTCTCGATCACAGAATTCAGCGTATTCGAATACCGTCCCAGTGTGCCCGAGGTAAACAACGAATCGTTTGCCGGCACGATGCTGTCCGGCGATGCCGCTTGCGATACCGAGCTGGACTCCGGTGCCAACGTATGCACATCGGCTCCGGCAAAAAGGTTCAGCCGCGAAAAATTGTAGCCGGGCACCAGCCGCTGAATTTCGTCGAGCAGCGCTTCGGGATCGAATGGGCTGAGCTTTGGTTCCAGGTTGCGTGCTGCAAGCCAAACAGCATGACGATCGGCTTCGCCGGATTGCGCACCGCGGCTCTGTCCCATATCGGCACGCATGCCTTTACCGAAGGGAACCAGCTTGCGAACGTCAGCGCCCATTCGATCGGCTATACGGACGATTAACTCGAAATCGGTGCGAACTCCGGCAAGATCTCCGGCTTTCTTCAGGAGTTGCAAGTCGCCGAATGTATTCGTGTAGCTTCCGGATTTTTCGTAAGCGTTCGCCGCAGGCAACACCACTTCGGCCGTCGTGGCAGTTTCGGTGAGGAACATGTCCTGTACGACGACAAAGGTGTTCTTCAGCGCGAATGGATCGATGTTATAGCGGGCTACGGGATTCGATCCGACAACGTAGAGCGCGCCCAACCCGCCAGACTTCGCTGCGTCGAACATTCCGACAATGTCCATCCCAGGCTGTTGCGGCATGGCCGTACCGTATTCCTGAGCGAAAGCTGCACCGTTCGATATTGCCGTGAATCCGGGAAGCAGATCGGGATAAAGCCCCATATCGGCAGCGCCGCGCGAATTCGAATAATCGCCGAGGCAGATGAACTTCGCGCCCTGCTTTGCACCCCACTGGACCAGGCGCGTGATGTCATCGCCGCGCAGTTCTGACCCGAAGATGACGATCAGCCCTTGCTCGGCTTTCACCTTGTCGCGGAAGTCGCGCAGCGCATCGCGGTTCAGATTCCCCGATTCGAGCTTGCCAGCGACTCCGTCTTCGCCTGCGAGGTAGCGCACCATCAGGCTCTCGCCGCCAACTTCTGGCACACGAGCGTAGGCGCGAGCCTGCCGCCGCAGTTTAATCTCGCTAGAGTTGGCGATGTAAATGCGCCCATTTCGAATGCGGAGGTTCGTCCGCAAATTCCAGGCCAACAGCGGATGCTGCTCGGTAGGATCATTGCCGATCAGCAAGACCGCCGGGGCAGTCATCGTCTCGCGCAGCGTCGCCGTGATGTTCTGCTTTCCCGCAACCGCTTTGGCAAACGCCGGAAAATCTGCCGTGCGGTGGTGGTCGATATTGTTGGTTCCCAGAACGGAACGAGCGAACTTCTGCAGCAGATAATTCTCTTCGTTGGTCGTCCGATTCGACCCGATTACGCCGATGGCTTTGCCGCCCTGACTTTCCCGAATCTGCTTGAAGCGGCTGGCGACGTGATCGATCGCCTGCTCCCATGACACGGGAACCAGTTTGCCGTCGCGGCGAACGAGCGGCTGCGTGATGCGATCATCCGCGTTGGAGAAATCGAAGGCGTAGCGGCCTTTAATGCAGAGGAAATCGCCGTTGATGCCGCTCTTGTCGCGGTTGTCGCCGCGCACGATCTCCATTCCGCCTTTGGAGCGGCGCACGCCGAGAGTTGTTTTGCAGCCATCCCCGCAATGCGTGCAGATGGTGCCAACGTGTGTCATCTCCCACGGCCGCGTCTTGTACCGGTAAGCACCGGAAGTGAGCGCGCCGACCGGGCAGATGTCAATGCACATGCCGCACTCTTCGCACTCGAGGTGATCCTGTTTGTTCGGAGCGATCAGCGAGGTGACGCCGCGATTCTGCACGCCCAGCGCCCACACATCCATTCCCTCACCGCACACGCGAACGCAGCGATAGCAAAGAATGCAGCGTGGACGATCGAAGAACACGACAGGGGACCACTGCTGCTCCTCTTTGTGTCCCTTCGATTCCATGTACTGCGATTCCGCAGCTCCGTAGCGGAACGTCATGTCCTGCAACTCGCACTCGCCGCCGGCATCGCACACCGGACAATCTAGCGGATGATTCCCCAAAAGAATTTCAACAGTGGCTTTTCGTGCCTGTGCCACTTCGGGACTATCGGTCGTCACGACCATGCCGTCTGTGATCGGCACGGTGCAAGCGGTCTGCAGCTTCGGCATCTTCTCGATGCGCACCAGACACATGCGGCAAGCGCCCTGAACCGATAGGCCGGGATAGTAGCAAAACGCAGGGACCTCGATCCCCGCGCTCTTGCAGGCTTCAATGAGCAGCGTCCCCGCCGGAGCGGTGACCTTCTTGCCGTCGACAGTAATTGTTACGTCAGGCATGTGGATTCGTGGTTTCTAAGCGAGCGCAAGCTCTCTTTCAGTTGCACGCTCGAATGGACACTGTTTGCCGTCCATGTGCTCTTCAAACTCTTTTCGCCATTTCTTGATGATCGACATTGTAGGAAACGCAGCCGCATCGCCTAATGCGCAGAAGGTTCGGCCAGCCATGTTGTTCGCGAGATAGAGCATCTGATCGAGATCCTTAGTTTGTCCAGCACCGGCGTGAAACCGCAAAAGCGTCTTCTTCAACCAGTCCGTGCCTTCGCGACACGGAATGCACCAGCCGCAACTTTCGTGCTGGTAGAACTGCATGATGCGCAGCGCGACTTTCACCATGCACGTTTGGTCGTCGATTGCGACCACGCCGCCCGAGCCGAGGAACTCGCCCCGCTTTGCGAACCAGTCATAGTCCATGGTTGCGGATTCAGCTTCTTCGCGCGTGAGCAGGAATGTCGAGGAACCACCGGGAACGAACGCTTTGAGCTGGCGGCCATTCGGGATTCCACCTCCCACTTCGTAAATCATCTTATTGGCGGGATATCCGAGTGGCAGTTCGTAAACGCCAGGCTTATTGAAGTGTCCTGTGAGACAGGTCAGACGCGTGCCGCCGTTCTTTTCATTGGGCCCGAATGCAACGTACCACTTGCCGCCATTCAGAATTATGGGAGGAACAGTCGCGATGGTTTCAACATTATTTATAACCGTCGGACCACCATAGAGGCCCTTAATCGCAGGGAACGGCGGCTTGAGGCGCGGCAATCCGCGCTTGCCTTCGAGCGACTCCATGAGCGCAGACTCTTCGCCGACTTCGTAGGCGCCTGCGCCGGTATGCGTGAGGATGTTGAACTCGCGTCCACTGCCGAAGATGTTTTTGCCGAGGAATCCTTTTTTATATGCGTCGGCGACGGCTCGTTCCATGATCTCGAGAAGATAGCGATATTCGCCGCGCAGATAAATAAAACCGAGCTTGGCTCCGACCGCCAGGCCCGCGATGATTACGCCTTCGATGATCGAGTGTGGATCGTACTCGACAATTAATCGATCCTTGCAAGTCGCCGGTTCGCTCTCGTCGCCGTTCACCAGGATGTACTTCGGAGCTTCGGACTCTTTAGGAATGAACGACCACTTCATTCCCGTCGCGAAACCTGCGCCTCCGCGCCCGCGCAATCCCGAAGCTTTTACTTCGTTGATGATGTCGTCGGGCTGCATCTCCAGCGCTTTGCGTGCGGCCTTGTAGCCGTCGAGCTGGATATAGCGGTCGATCTCCTGTGCGCCTTGTCCAAAGCGCTTGGAGATGACACGCACCTCATCGGGATGCGAGACCAGCGGCGTCGGTGCGTAGAGTGTCTTCACTGTTTCGTCTTGTTGCTGTACTGGTCGAGAATCGCGTCCATCTTTTGCGGCGTTACATTGAGATGGAAGTCGTAGTTCACCTGCACCGCGGGTGCCCAACTGCAGGCACCGATGCACTCAACCTCTTCGAGCGAGAACGTGCCGTCGCGCGTGACCTCTTTGTGATCGACGCCAAGCTTCTCTCTGCAATGGTCGAACACTTCTTCGGCGCCGCGCAGCATGCAACTGATGTTGGTGCAGACCTGCACGACGTACTTGCCGGCAGGCTTGGTTCTCAGCAGGGAGTAATAACTGATGACGTTGCGAACCTCGAGCTCCGTCAGCTCGACTCGCTTGGCGATTTCGCTAATCACATCATCAGTGAGGTACCCGATTTCATCTTGCGCATAAAGAAGAAGCGGAATCAGGGCAGACCTTTTCCAGGGATACTGACTGACAAGCTTTTGGAACCGTTGTTCCAGTTCGGGAGAGAATTGCATTATCTGTCTATCTCTCCAAGGACGATATCAATACTGCCGATAGCCGCAACTACGTCCGCGAGCAATCTACCAACGCAGAGGCTTTCCAGCGCTTGCAAATTGCCCAAGCACGCCGAACGCATGTGGACGCGGTAAGGCTTCGCGGTACCATCGCTGCGTACGTAGTAGCCCATTTCACCGCGCGGCGATTCAACGCCCTGGTAGACCTCTCCGGCAGGAACAGCGAATCCTTCGGTGACGATCTTAAAGTGATAGATGAGCGCCTCCATCTGCGTCTTCATCTTTTCCCGATCCGGGAGAATCACTTTCGGAGCATCCGCTTTGTAGTCTCCTTCGGGCATGCCTTCGAATGCCTGGCGTGCGATGCTGTTCGACTCGCGTAACTCCTGGACGCGCAACAAATAACGCGCATAGACGTCGCCGTCCTTCGAGAGCGGCACTTTGAACTTAAACTTCTCGTAACCCGAGTACGGCATGTCGCGGCGCAGGTCCCAATCGACGCCGCTTCCGCGCGCTGTTGGGCCGCTGCAGCCCAAGGAAATGCACTCTTCTGCAGTAATGTGAGCGACGCCTTTGGTGCGCTCGACCCAGATCGGGTTCGAGGTCAGCAGACCTTCATATTCATCAACACGAGAAGGGAACTTGTCGATGAAAGCCTTCGTCTTCCTCCAAAAGTCGATGGGCGGATCCATCGATACGCCGCCGATCCGGAAATAAGAGGTCATCATGCGTTGGCCGGAGACGTTCTCGAAAATCCTTAGCAGCTCCTCGCGCTCGCGGAAGCAATAAAGGAAGACGGTCATCGCGCCGATATCGAGCGCGTGCGTGCCCAGCCAGACCAGGTGAGAATTGATGCGCGTTAATTCGTTTAGCAGCACGCGCAGGAATTGCGCGCGAGGAGGAATTTCGAGCTGCAGCAGCTTCTCGACGGCCAGACAATAGGTGAGATTGTTGGTCATCGGACACAGGTAGTCGATACGATCCGTCAGCGGGACTACCTGCTGATAGAACTTGGCTTCGCACGTCTTCTCGATGCCGGTGTGCAGATATCCGATATCGGGAATGCACTTAACGACGGTTTCGCCGTCGATTTCGAGCAGCAGGCGCAGCACGCCGTGTGTGGACGGATGCTGCGGGCCCATGTTCAAGATCATCGTGCGATCTTCTGTGGGCTCCAGGACCGGTGTGGGATTCAAGTGCGCCATTTAGCGATAGCCCTCCACCGGATAGTCTTTTCGTAGCGGATGTCCTTCCCAATCCTCGGGCATCATAATGCGGCGTAGATTGGGATGCCCGACGAATCGCACGCCGAAAAGATCGAAGACCTCGCGCTCGAAAAAGTTTGCTGCAGGCCAGAGTCCCATAAGGGATTCGATCGAAGGATCTCCGCCGGGCACGCGAGCAATCAGTCGCACGCGCTCTTTTCGCGAATGAGAAACCAGATTGTAGATCACTTCAAAGCGCGGCTCGGAAGGGAAGACGTCGGCACAGGTAATGTCGGCGAGAAAATTGAATTTTGTTTCGGGACTCTCACGCAGAAGCTCGCAAGCCTGCTTGATATCGCTGCGATTCACGTACAGCGTGAGCTCATCGCGATCGAACCTGGCCTTTTCCAGCAGCGAGGCGTTCTGAAGCGCCGCGACTGCCGGTCTGCTTTTCAATTGTTCGAGATCGGTAATGGCGGGCTGCAGGGGCATTTAGTAGTCCGATTTCTCCGGGGTCGTGTTCCAGTCGAGCGCGCCCTTCTTCCATATATAGAAGAAGCCCACGAGAACGATGCCGATGTACACCAGCATCTCCCAGAAGCCGAACATCCGTGGACCCGAATCGTGCGGCGTCGCTCCAAGCGCTGGCGCGATCGCGGCCGGCAACTTGCGGTAGATCACCGCCCATGGAATCAGGAAGATTGCCTCAACGTCGAACAGGATGAAAAGCATGGCGACCATGTAGAACTTCACGGAGAAGCGCTGGCGCGCGTCCCCGGTACCCACCATGCCGCATTCGTAAGCGGCCATCTTCGTCCGGCTGTAGCGATGTTTACCGAGCAGCGCCGAGAGCGCGACCATGCCTCCCGCTACCAGACACGCGATCACGATCTGCATGAGCAGAGGCAAATAATTGACGTAATAGGGTAGTGGCTGGTCCGGCATAGAGGCCGTTATACAATGTGCGCCGACACTGACGGTGGAACATTCGACTATAAGTTTCGCTGCGACGGAGTGTCAAGCGCAGCCGTGCGCAAGTGTGCACTCACGATCATTGCAATCGGGGAAATATTCCGCACAATAGAATCAGCGAGTAACAGAGCTCAGCAGGGAAGATCGATTGCAATGATTTTTGGCTTCAATACCGACGTGAAACAAGGCGACACTGTGTATCACGTCCAGAGCGAGGCGCGCAAAGCCGATCTCCTGCTGCAAACGATGGTCTTCGTCCGCGGGCACTGCATTGGCAAATACGCGTCATCGTACGCCGAGCACGTCAGCGATCCTGGATTTTCAGAGGAGTACATCCACGATCTTCTGAAGGGGCAGCATCGCGAAGTATTGGAAGTCGTGAAGGCTGGATCAATCGAGCAGTTTTTCCGCGAGCAAACGGAAATCCGCGACGCTGGAGGAGAGACGCTCGCGCTCACCTGGCTCAACTCCGACGATCTTCCTATCGCGCGCAAGCTCGTCATGCGATTGCTGGTGAGTGAGAGCGGGTCGGCGGTCGATGGAGCGCTGGTTACATCCCGGCTGCAATATCCGGCGGGTGTTCCGATTCATTCGCAAGCGGTGAGCGAAAAAGATGGACGCGTCGAATTGGAGCTTGATTTGGCGGAGCTTGAACACGACCTTCGCGGTCATGTGGTGTTCGTTCGCGCCACGCACGGCGAGAAGTCGGTCACGCGGAAATATCGCCTTAAGAGCGGATCATGAAAGGCTGTGGATCGGAAAGAAGGCATCCCACAGTCAGGGACAGGATTGCCTGCTAAATCCCTGCCTTGCTTTGCAGCATCGCGAAAATTTGGTCTGTAAGTCCCGCTTGCGACGACGGTTGCTGTGGAATTCCCTGCTAATTCCCTCAAGTTCCCTGGTCACTCGCGAATCGCCAGTGTTTATGCGGGGCTCGTGATGAAAATT
>DATEMI010000136.1:0-15820 GCA_035275665.1 Terriglobales bacterium
TCATCCAGACCTTGCGTTCCCGGCGCCTCTTCCCACGCATTAACGTTCCCTGGATGGCCGCATCGACGAAACAAGAGATTGAGATGGCGGCGGAGCAGTGCCGACAGCACTGGAACCTGGGAGTGGATGGACCAATTCAGGAATTACGGACGGTGTTGGAAGCAGCTGGCGCGATTGTGATCGATCATGTCGTCAAATCGACGAAAGTGGACACGTTTTCTCGGTACAATGCCTCGATGGCGATGATCTTTCCGAACGAACAAACGCAAAGCCGTTCAGCCTGGAATTTCGATGTCGCCCATGAGCTTGGCCATATAGCGATGCACCGCGGAACACGGACCGGCGATAAGGATACTGAACGGAAAGCGGATATGTTCGCTGGCGCCTTCCTCATGCCAAGCGAAGCATTTGGGCGTGAGTTTCAAGCAATAACATTTTCTTGGGAGCATGTGTTTCGATTAAAGAAGCGATGGGGTGTAAGGGCGGCGGCAATTGTGAAGCGTGCATTCGATCTAAGCTTAATGGGAGCAGTCGATTGTCAAGCAGCGTCGAAGCACATCTACAGGGAAGGGTGGAATAAAGCAGAACCAGATGATTCTCGGGCTCAGCAATCCGGGGTGTTTGAAAACGCTTTGAATTGCTTGGGGCAGAAAGAAACTCTGACGATCGATCTGCCGATCGAAAAATTATGTGCGCAATTGTTCTTCACGCGGGACACTTTTTTTGACGTGACCGGTATTAGCATCACGCAGAGCAACATAGCGCCATCGACAAACGCAGATCAGACTGTTGTGGTGGCTGCATCAACTCCCAAGCCAGCCTTACAACCTGTTCCGCAAGTAGCAGAGCGGCGCGATATGTCCGTTTCCACTCCTCTCAAGCCGCTCGGCTTGCGGACGACCGGAATTTGTGGACGCCAGGATTGCGCTCGCCAAGCCAAAGTCGAATTCCGAGCAACCCGATTTTGCATTGAGCATCTAACACAGGAGGTTATCGCCGCAACCTCAGAACCTTTGGGCAATGTACAAGGCACGCCATCAGGTGTGTACGGACTCGAGACGATCCCGCAGGGATGCAAAGCGTTTTTTCTCGTTCATGGCGACCAAAACGCAGTTTGTCCGCGTCGTTGTGAACAACTGGCAGTTGGGGTCGAGACGTGGCACTGCGCATACGCGCACTTGCCCGCTTTTGCATCAGTTGAGCGACTCTGGGTCGTGTTGAACGACAATGAAGAGAATCGGGCGTTCCTCATTTCCATTGCGGCCGACAAGGTAATTCGCAGGCGCTGCAGAGTTTCGATTCGAGGAGTGCAGTGGGTTGCGAAACAAAGAATGTTATGTCAGCGGCGATGGCGATACTCGGAACACTTTAACCCATCAAATGACGCTATCTTCGAAGAGGGGCTGGAATTCCAAGATTGTCCCGTTCCGTCAGAGATTTATAAACTTGATCAACTCGGGCGTCCGAAAGAGGAACAGGATAAGCCGCGCCAAAACATTGACTGGCGATCGTAAGAATCAATGCTGATTATCTGCGCCGCTCGAGCAAAGGACGCGAGACCCAATCGAACGGACTTAAATTATCGACCTCCTGATCCCGAAGAAGACGGTGTCACAAATCTAAGTGCCGCTTCCGGTGTCGCTTGCGGGATTTTCCGGCCATTTACCCACCCTCGAATTGGACCGGAGTTGGACCGACTACGCAGTTCTCGGTCAGGATGGTATCGCAGGCTGCAGCTTGAGATCTGGTGAGCTACGCACCCTCTGCAGCTTGTTGAAGGATGTGTTTTTGCGATGATTTTGAGCCTCGCATTTTTGTATTCGATCCGGTTAAGGGGACCACATGGCGATCCCGTGTATCCGTAAAGCTACTGTTACTTCCTTGCGGTTCCTTGCCACTCAGGTTTAGGTTCGACGCACCAATTCGAATCTACTTGGGGGTGCTGACATGAAGCATTTTGCGGCCCTTCTGTTTTTTGTGTGCTTTCCCTTCTTTCAGGCGGGTGCCCAGTCCACGGCTCAAATAGCAGGAACGATTCAGGATCCTAGCGGCGCCGCCATCGCGGGCGCGCAGGTCCAAATCACGAACGTAGACACGAACGCTGTTCGCACGACCGAATCGAGCGCTACGGGAGCATACGTTTTTCCCAATCTCGAAATCGGTCCGTACAGACTTCAGGTGACCCTCGAAGGGTTTACGACGTACGCACAATCGGGGATCGTCTTACAGGTGAACAGCAACCCCGAAATCAACGTGACGCTGCAAGTCGGGGCCTTAACTCAGACCGTGGAGGTGCAGGCTAACGCTGCGATGGTCGAGACGCAGAGCACGGGTGTGGGCCAGGTAATTCAACCTGAGCAGGTTGTCGATCTTCCGTTGAACGGCCGGCAAGTCGCGCAACTGATAGCGCTCTCGGGCGCGGCGGTCAGCATGGGCAGGTCTGACAATCTGGAATACCCGAATGCACCCTCATACTCGATCGCCGGTTCTCAGGGGAACACAACGAACTATTATCTCGATGGGTCGCTGGACATGGACTATCGCATAAATTTTGGCGAGGCCATGCCATTCCCCGATGCCTTGCAGGAATTCAAAGTGGAATCGAGCGCCGTGCCCGCGAGCCTGGGAATCCATCCTGGCGGATCTGTGAATACCGCCGTGAAGTCCGGCACGAACGCCTTTCATGGTGATGCGTTCGATTATCTGCGCAATACGGTACTGGATGCCTATCCAGGAGCGTACGTGCAATCCAATGGCAAGGTAAGCGCCGCAATTCCCGATAATCTCAAGCGCAATCAGTTTGGCGGCACGATCGGCGGCCCCATCGTCAAGAACAAACTCTTCTTTTTCTACGGATATCAAGGAACGCGGGAACGCGTGGCGGGAACCACTCAGACAATCCAAGTCCCCACTCAGGCAACGCTGAACGGTGACTTCTCTGCGATGATCCCGTGCGGATTCGGAGGCGGTAATCCAATCAACAACACGTATGCCACCGCTCCGGGCAGCAACAAGATTCAGCCCCAGTTTCTGCAAACGCCATCGGCCTTGATCGCTCAGAAGCTGATTCCTTTTCTTCCGCCTCCTACCGATGCGTGCGGCACGGCGACCTATAATGTGCTCACCGCCGACGACGAGAACCAAAGCGTGATTCGAACCGACTGGCAGCGGACCCAGAATGACTCTCTCTTCATCCGATACTTTGTAACTAACTACACACTATTCCCTTCCTTCACGAACAATGATGTCATGACTGCCGTCGACCCTGGGCTCTTCGATCGAGTGCAGACGGTTGCCATTGGCGATACGCACATTATCAGCCCACAGATGACCAGCTCATTGCGCTTGGCTTTTCTCAGGACTTCTACGGTCCGCAAAGCGGCTCATGGGATTCCCACGTGGAGTCAATTCGGGGCCAAGGTGACCTCTCAAATCAGCGACTTTACCGGCTCCAACTCGATCAGCGGCTACTTCAGCCCCACCGCGCCTGACTTCCCCGGCTACGACTACGAGAATACATTCGAAATTTCTGAAACGGTCGCATGGGCCTTCCATGCGCACCAAATGACGTTCGGATTCAGCGGCGTGCACGTGCAAATGAACGATGACGGCCTGTTTCAGGTCAACCCAAATTTCACATTTAGCGGGTCGGTTACTGGAGATCCTCTCGCAGACTTCCTAACCGGCAATCCGAGTACGTTCAAGCAAGGAAACGGGCAGCTTGGCCGCGAAGCCCAGAATATGCCGTCACTATTTTTCCAGGATAACTGGAAGGCCACACGCCGTTTCCAACTCAATCTGGGATTACGTTGGGATCCGTTCATCCCGCAATACACGAAATATAAGCAAGCTTCCGACTTCAGCCTGGCAGGATACGAAGCAGGCACGGTGAGCAGCGTATATCCGAATGCGCCTCCGGGGACGACGTTTCCGGGGGATTCGGGTTTCCACGGGAAGTCTGATACGAATCCGCGTATTTGGGATTTCGCGCCGAGAATCGGTTTAGTCTGGGATCCTCGCGGGACCGGCAAGGAGACGATTCGCGCGGGTTATGGCGTCTTCTATGATACAAGCGTCCTGTGGAACACGATGCACATCGTGCTGAATCCCCCGTGGGGACTCACAACGAGCGTCACTCCGTTGACTGCGCAAGCTGGAGGCGGCCTTGCGAATCCCTGGTCCGGAGTTCCCGGAGGCAATCCGTTCCCCTCGCCTCTGAACCCTCCATCCAGTTTTGTATTTCAGCCAAACGGGCAGTATGTCTTCGAGAACCAGAACATCAAACCAAACAACGTTCAGCAGTGGAACGTCTCGTTCCAAAAGCAGATCGGTGCGAGTTGGCTCGTCTCAGCCAGTTATTTGGGCAGCAAGACTACCCATGCATGGCTCGGCCGAAACCTCAGTCCCTCGGTGGTGATCTCTCAGGGCATGACTTCGACGAATTTTCCTGCAATTGTGGATACATCCCGGATGAGCGGGATAACGGGACCGTGCACCCTCTATTACGGGGGAATGGCGCTCGCCAATGAGGTCACGTTCAATCCATGCAATGGCAAGGGAACGACCGGATTTAGCAGCACCACGTACGGTGCGTGTCCGCCGCCTGCCACCCCTTGCGGCATATCAGTGACGGACAACAACGCTCGAAGGCTCCTCACACTTCAGAATCCGATTGCAGGGCCACTCTTCGCCGGAGGAATCACGCAGGATTTTTCCGATGGGAATGCAACGTATAACGGAGTGCTGCTATCCGCCGAGCACCGTTTCAATCAGAATTTCTCCATGCTTGCGAATTTCACGTGGTCTCATTGCCTCGACCAGGGTGAGATAGGCGAGGATATCGGGAATGCATTCCAGGATCCCGCCAACCGCAGAGCGAACTGGGGAAATTGCAATGCTGACCGGCGCAGAGTCTTCAATTTGTCTCTGGTCGCCCAAAGCCCGAAACACAAGCAAAGGATACTCCAGGCGCTTTTGGGTTACTGGCAAGGTTCGGGAATCTTTACGGCGTCCTCCGGCTCGCCGCTGAACATAACGGACGCTGAGGACGTTTCCCTCACCGGAGTGCGAGCTGACCGCCCGGTTGAGATTGGGAATCCCTTCGCAACGGGAAATTTCGCCGCGAATCCAGGCTGCGTGGGCCCGGCCGCGGTTAAAACCGTCATACATTGGTTCAATCCATGTGCATTTATGACGGCGCCTTTAGGCCAATACGGAACACTAGGAAGGAACGCCCTGGTAGGACCCGGTAACTGGAATTTTGACGCGGCCATATGGAGAACCTTTCCAATTTCGGAGCGGTTCAGGCTGGATTTCCGCGCTGAGGCGTTCAATGCTTTCAATCACCTTGAGATCGGCAATCCTGGTGCTGGTATATTTGCGGGGAATCTTAACTTAGCTAACCCAAACCAGACCGGACGATCGAAGAGCGCTGGCTTGATTACGTCGAGTTCCAACGATCCTCGCATCATGCAGCTAGCACTGAAGCTTACGTTTTGAAAAGGCGTATATGGGCCCCTTAGTCGCGAGGGAAGGCTTCTAAGTTGATTCTGCGCCACTGCTTGATCTATGCCAGCCGTGCCGTTTCCGATGTAGGCCCGACGAAGTCATATGGACGAGCCCTCAGGGCAAGGAGACACATTGCAAGAGGCTCCTTCACCACCAGCTCGAAAAGGTGATCTATGAAAAAACAAAGCCGTCGTGACGTGCTGAAGTTGCTTGGTGCCGCGCCGATTGCCGCGAGTGTGGCCGCGCAAGCTCAGACGCCAGCGCCGAACCAAAATGCTCCGGCCACAGGAGCACCGACACAAGGACAAGGAAGGGCTGGCGGCCGAGGTCCGGTTGATTTCTGGCCTGGGTTGAAACATCTTCTCTTCGTCGCCGACACGCAGACAGGCTATCAGCACGATTCGATCTCACACGCGATGGCTACAGTAGAAAAGATTGGCCGCGAGTCGAGGACTTACATGACCATGATCAAAACCGACTCCCAGTCGGTCACAAATCAGCCCATAAAGGGACAAGGACAGTACGCGGGAGCCGCCAGCGTGAATGCCAGGATCCTGCCGTTTTACGACGCCATCTTTATGCTGCCGAGCGGTTGGGGCACCATGAATGATGAGCAGAAAGCGGATCTCCTCGCGTTCGTGCATGACCAGGGTAAGGGACTTATCGTCGGGCATGCCGCCGTTTTGGCATTTTCGAACGAGCACGATCATACGGACGTCTGGCCCGAGTGGCACGAGATGATCGGGGCCGGTTGGGGCGGCGAATTCAATGCGAATACCGCGGTTATTGTCGAAGATCTGAAGTTTCCTGGCGCTGACGCATTCGGCGGGCCCACATTCGCTTTCAACGAGCAGCACCCTGTCTGGACGGCACCGTATTCGCGAGACAAAGTTCACGTGATCATGCGCCTTGACCCTAACAAACTCGACGCGACAAACCGTTCGCGTCGACCGGACGGCGATTTTCCGGTAGTTATTGCAAAACAATACGGAAAAGGGCGCGTCTTTAACACAGGATGGGGTCATCCCGATGCAACCTGGGACGATCCACGGTTCCAGAAAATGATGCTTGAGGGCATCAAATGGGCGATGGGGCTGACGCCTGCGGACGTCACGCCACAGCCATTCCCCGGCGCTAAGGCTGTGGCCGGATTCTGAGATTCTCCAAGAGTGTCAAGAACATGATCAAGTTCATAACGCGGACTTTGGTTGTTGCGCTGCTCGGATTGCCGATCTTTATTTTAGTTCAGGATAAAGCTCCGGTTGGGCTTGAGCAAACGATTCCATTGCCCGGGCTCCACCAGAAAGATCTGGATCATTTCGCCGTCGACATGCGGAGCCATCGGCTGTTCCTTGCCCTCGAACACGATGCAGCTGTTGGAGTATTCGACCTGAGCACAGGCAAATTGATTCATACCATCTCCGATCTCAAACAGCCGCACTCGTTCGTTTATCGGCCTGATTTAAAAAAGCTGTTCGTAGTCGACGGAGGCGCTGGCGAGATCAAGATTTACGATGCCGATTCCTACAAGATTCTCGGCAACGTAAAGCTGAAGATGGGCGCGGATTCCAATGCGTTCGACCCCTCCACGAAATATATGTACGTCGGCAATGGCGGTAAGTCGGAGAACCAAGCGTCGTCGCTTATCAGCATCGTTGACACCACGATGGCAAAAAAAATCGCTGATATCAACATCGATGCCGTCTACATCGACACGATTGTGCTCGAGCGAGAAGGCCCGCGGCTGTTCTTCAACATCCCGACTAAAAACGAGGTGGGAGTAGTTGATCGGGAAGAACGGTCTGTGATCGCAACGTGGCCCATTGATCAGGTGGCGCAGAACAACCATACGATGGCATTTGACGAGCGGCATCATCGGCTATTTGTCACTTGCGACAATCCCCCGACTCTCATTGTACTGAATAGCGATTCGGGCACGGTGATAACCAGCCTTCCCTCTGTGTCGGAAGTAGACGATACGGTCTTCGACCCTAGAAGCAAGCGTATCTACCTTGCGGGAAGCGATTTTGTCGATGTGTTCCAAGAGAAAGACGCTGATCACTACGAGCAGATCGGACATGTACCAAGTGCTTTTCGGGCGCACACTGCCGTCCTGGTGCCTGAATTAAATCGTTATTACGTTGCGGCTCCGCCCCACGGAGACAAAGAAGGGGCACTGCTAATTTATAAGGTACTTCCAGAGTCCCTGGATACGGTTCCTCAGCGCACGTCGCATTGAGCGCCAGAACAGTAATGAAAATGGTGCCTCGTGTGCTCGGACATATCAACGTACCGATTGCGGTAAGTCAATACGTGAGGACGTTGGCCTATTCTGGGCCTAATTTCTTGCTTGTTCACGGGTCCTCGAGGATTGAATTGGATTTGCGAGGGAGGTCATGCTCAGAACGCGTTTCGCATGTCTTCTGCTCTTGGCGATAGCCGCAGGCGGCGACCTCTCGGGACAGAAGGCAACCAAGCCGATCCCTGATCAGTGGCCGAGCTACATGTATGACTCGGATTATTCACCGCTGACCCAGATCACGCCTGAAAACGTGCCGCGGCTGACAGAGGCGTGGACTTTCCATTATGGGGCTGGCTATTTGCCTGCAGGATCCGTCGAGCTGGATTATCGGTTCGAAATTCAGCCGCTGCTCGTCAATGGGGTCATGTATTTCTCCACGCCCTCTTCCCCGCGGGATCCTAGTGTGAAATCGACCATCACCGCGCTCGAACCTGAAACGGGCAAGGTCTTGTGGCAATACCAGTCGCCTCTGAACATTCATGGCCGAGGAATCGCTTACTGGAAAGGCAACGGCAAAGTCGGTCCGCGTTTGTTCTTCGCGACTGACAAAGGCTATCTGATGGCTCTCGACTTGCAGACGCATGAGCCTGCCGACGATTTTGGTGCCGACGGTCAAGTGGATGCGTACGTAGGAGTCGCCTCGGAGGTGGTGGGTGAAAGCAAGCGCGACACGTTCACGCTTCCGAATCCGGTGACCGTCTATAAGAACTTGCTGATAACCGGCGCGCGGCCAGGCGAGGGTTCGCCACCCGAACCCCGAGGCGACATCCGAGCATGGGACGCGGTCACCGGCAAACTGGTTTGGGACTTTCACACAATTCCATGGCCGGGTGAGCCTAATCATGACGACTGGACGGGGGACACTTGGAAAGATCGTAGCGGCGCGAACGTGTGGTCGAGCCTAACCGCAGACGAGGCGAACGGCTTGGTTTTTGGCGCGACAGGCGATTCGAATCACGCGGACACTGCGCCCGGTATGAATCTGTATGCCAATACGCTCCTCGCGCTGGACGGCGACACAGGTAAGCTGAAGTGGTTCCACCAACTCATCCATCACGAAGCTTCGGACTACGACATGCCAACGCCACCGCTGCTCATCGACGTGCACCAGAACGGGCGCGTCATACCGGCTCTCTTCCAGACGGGGAAAGTCCATCTCGCCTATATCTTCAACCGGATCACAGGTGAGCCGATATTCGGGATGGAAGACCGGCCCGAGAAAGGTGCCGGTCCCGGCACTACGGGCTGGACTGCCGACGAAAATCATCCGGACCGGCCTGCGACTCAACCGATCCCACTGAAACCTCCGCCAACGGGCCGAATGTTCTTAACACGCAAAGACCTCAATAAAATGACTCCGGAGATCGAGAAGTACTGCACCGATTTTTGGGATGCAAATCACATTGAGGATAGCTCTCCATTCCAGCAATCAACCCTGGAGCACCCAGTTGTGCAGTTCACCATTGGTCCCACCGGCGGTTGGAGTCCTCCATCCTACAACCCACAGCTTGGCTTGGTGTTTGTTAATGTCACTAATCTTGCCACATTTGGCACGCGACGTTTCGGCGGCGGCCGCAGAGGCGCGGCTGGGGGCGCCGGACGCGGAGAGGGTGCCCAATTTGGGCTACCGAACACACCTGACGCAGGCGGGCACGGCGTTGCCAGCGAATCTGCACAAACACCGGTGCCGGCTGGCGGTGTAGGTTTCTCGTACCGGCTCGCGAGCGGCGCGACCGTCTCGTGCATGGCGCCGCCGTATGGCGCGATGGTGGCCATCGACGTGAATAAGGGAGAAATTGCTTGGCGCGTGCCGCTTGGCGTGAATGAGTCGCTCGTCGAGCTCGGCCAAGTCGGCTTGAATTCGGGCTTGCCCAACGTGGGCGGCAGCATCGCTACCGCCAGCGGGCTCGTCTTCATCGGCGCGGCCACAGACCATCGCTTCCGTGCGTACGACGCGAAGACCGGCAGCAAACTTTGGGAAGTAGAAGTCCCGGCCGATGCGCACGCTACGCCGATCACCTACATGGGAAAGGATGGCGCGCAGTACGTCGTAATCGCAGCTGCCGGCGGAGGCCCCTTGTCCCCAGGGTTACATGTATCCGATGCGCTGATTGCCTATAAACTCGCAACACGATAAGCGCGGATCAGTAACGTACCGAGCGCATGCTCGGCAGACGTGCCGCGCGATCTGATCTCCTGGTACAGCGCTAGGAGGTCGCTCAAACTACAAGTTGATGATTGCATGAGCGTTCGGATCTTCCCTATACAAAACGTTCCGGAGACATGGTTTACACCTCCTGGCTGGATTAATCCAGCCAGGAGGTGTCGATGCCATGGAAGGAGCGGTCCATCGTGGAAGAACGTATGCGCTTTGTATTGAGGCTCAAGGATGGGGAGAGCATGTCGTCGTTGTGTCGCGAGTTCGGCATCTCCCGGGTTACCGGATATAAGATCTACGATCGCTACAAAGAGTGCGGGCTGGAAGGACTGACGGATCGGGCACGAACCCCCTACCGCTACGCCAACAAGCTCCCCGCGCAGCTCGAAGCCATGATTGTCGCCCTGCGGCGAGAGAAGCCAACTTGGGGCGCTCGCAAGCTTAGGGAACGGCTGTTACGCAAGTTGCCTAACGATGTCCGAGTGCCCGCTTGCAGCACTATCCACGCCATCTTGGATCGTCATGGGTTGGTGATTCGGCAAAGACGCTCGCGCACCAGAACCGAAGTACCCTTCTATCCGCAGGACTTGCTCCGAATACTTTGTGGTGTACCGACTACAAGGGCGAGTTCCTGCTGGGCGACAAAAGATATTGCTACCCCCTTACCGTTTCCGACCATGCCAGTCTTTATCTTTTGCTCTGCGAAGCTATGGAGTCGGTCAGGGAACAGGGCGCGTTTACCGCCTTTGAGCGATTGTTCAAGGAACGCGGGCTGCCGCAAGCCATTCGTTCTGACAACGGCATCCCTTTGTGGCACCAAGCCGGCTTTCGGCTCTACTGGCGGTTGATCTCAGGGTGCGCAAACCAGTCGGCAGGAAGCAGCTTCCGCAGGAAGTCCGAGATTTGATCTTCAACATGGTGGCGCAAAACCCGACTTGGGGAGCACCGCGCATTCATGGCGAACTCCTCATGCTCGGCTTCGATGTTTCCGAGAGAACGATCTCCCGCTGGATGCGCCGGGCCGCAAGAGATCCAGAACCGGCAAAGCGTTGGCTGACATTTCTGCGCAACCATCGCCAGGCGATTGCGGCGATGGATTTCTTCACGGTGCCGACCGTCACGTTCGGCATGCTCTACTGCTTTTTCGTGATCGGTCACGACCGGCGGCGGATTCTGCATTTCAACATCACCAAGTATCCGACAAGCTTGAGGATCATACTGCAGCTGCGGCAAGCCTTTCCGTTCGAATCCGCTCCCCGCTTTCTGATCTTTGATCGCGACGCGAAATATGGCTTGGGGGTTGAGACCGTGACCCCATGGCGAAACAATTCGCTTCACTCCGACGCCGACGGAGTTTTGGCGAGGGACAGGCATTGATCGATAGAGATGAATCGGCCTGGGGTCGTCGCGAATAATTCGTTCGCAGGTACGGCGGCAACAATCTGCCAAATGCTGGCGCCAAGTAACGTAGCCATGCTTACAATCCAGTCGCACCGAGTGAATCTACGATCCAGCGAATTTCATCCGCCATCTAGTTCCATTTCAATCGAAGACAGCTTGTGACGTCTTCAGACAGTTGTCAGGGAATTCTCACCGTTCCGTAACAATCCGGTAATGCGCCATTGATTGGCCAAAGGCATAAGTATCGCGGCGACGGCGTTGAAGTGTAGCGCCAAGGCCCTCGGGCGTGTGTTGCAGATACATGCAGTTCGCTAGTCATCCGACTCAGCCGGTTTTGACCAAATTTCAAGTGCCGTGAAAGGGGTGTAATCAATGCAGCGTTACGGTAGGGGTGTATTCAGATGGTTTCTTTTTGTCTCGGTCGCATTTTTATTTCATGTAGCGGCACAAACAGCCTTGGCGCAAGGGCGCAAGGGCACGATCACGGGTCACGTTGCCGATCCATCGGGCCGTACGGTGACAGGAGCGAACATTTCCCTTAACCCGACGGCAGCCAATGCGGTCTCAGACGCACAGGGAAATTTTGTAATCAACGACGTCAGCGCGGGCACCTACACACTGACAGTGACGTACGTGGGTTTCGCGTCTTTTACCAAGACTGTCGTCGTAAGCGGTGGCAGTATGACAACCGTTGACGCGCAGATGGCGCTTCAGTCGGAAAGCGAGCAAGTGATTGTCACGGCGCCGCGCGCGACCGCAGAAGCATCGGCTATCAACGAAGAGAGAACTGCGGACAACATCGTCCAGGTGCTGCCGCTGCAAGTGATTCGAAGCCTGCCGAATGCGAACATGGCCGATGCTCTGGGGCGGCTCCCCAGCGTGACGCTGGAGCGCGACGAAGGCGAAGGTAAGTACGTGCAAGTCCGCGGAACCGAGCCGCGGCTTACGAACGCTACAGTCGATGGCGTGAACCTCCCGTCCGAGGAACCCGGCGTCCGCGAAATCAAGTTTGATGCGATTCCGGCTGGCCTGGTTCAGGAGGTCGAAGTCAGCAAAACGCTTCAGGCGAACATGGACGGTGACGGGATTGGTGGTTCGGTGAATCTGGTTACGCGGACGGCCACGGACCGCCCAATCGCGTCATTCAGCGGCATGGGTGGGTACACACCCATTATCAACGGGCGGGGGCTAACCGAAGAAGATGGCACGGTTGGCAAGAGATTCGGCGCTGATAAAAAGTTCGGCGTGATCGTAGGCGGTTCGTACGACTGGAACGGCCGCGGAATTGACGACGTCGAGCCTGTTCCGGACATCGCTACACTTTCCAACGGATCACAGGTGAAATGGACCGATGCGATGGATATCCGCGAATACCAATACTTCCGTTCGCGCTGGGGCCTGGCGGGAGGTGCCGATTACAGGCTGGGTCAGGCTTCCGACGTTTATCTGCGGGGTCTTTATTCCGATTTTCACAACAACGGCGATCGATGGGCGTATAGCCTCACCGACAATACGCAAGGCGTACAACTGCTGAACCCGGGGAATGTGGGCTGCGCGACGGACAACTCCGGCAAGACGGTTGCGCCCTGCACGGGCGCACCGAGCTTCGGCGCTGAACGCCGCAGTCCCAACATTGGAGTCGGAAGTCTGGTATTGGGTGGAACACACGTCCTCTCGACGACACAGTACACGTGGGAACTCGCGGCGTCGCGATCGATTTACGGAGATTCGCCGTACTCGGATGCGCACTTCAATTCTACGCTCGCTTCAAGCACATGCCAGTACGACCCGGCGAGCAGCACACACGTTTATCTGCCCCAGTGGAATGCCGAATGCTACACGGAAGGATACAACCCGTCGAATTTGGCACTGCACAGCATCACTCGTGACCTCGGCACGGCGACACAGCTGAATCTTCAGGTGGGCGGTTCGGTTGCGAAAAGCTACCACATCGGCCCGGACGCCGCGCAAATTGAAGTGGGCGGGAAATTCCGAAACGTCAACAAATTGAATGACGGATACGTGCTCGAACTTGACCCGACGGGCACGATCCCGATGTCCACGTTCGGAAATCAACTGACGAATAGAAACTATTACGGCGGAAACTATAAGCTCGGTTACAACCCGACTTTGGAAGAGGTGTTCGCGTACGCGAATGCGCATCCGGGAGATTTCACCTCGAGCAGTACGCAAGGGCAGGACCCACAGGAATATCATCTGATCGAGCACGTTGCCGCCGGGTACGTGATCAACACGATCGACCTTTCGAGCAAGCTGCGCCTCGTGGCCGGCTTGCGAGTAGAAGGGACGACGGACAGCATCCATAACCTGGCGTTCGGAGACAACGGCATCGTCGCGCCGAACGCGTTCTCAGGCTCCTACAATACGATTCTTCCGAGCGCGTCTCTAAAGTATGCCGTGGGCAACAACAGTTATTTGCGGTTCGTTTACGCGCGCGGACTTTCGCGGCCCGAGTATCAGGACTTCGCGCAGTCCTTGCAATGGACAGTATCAGCAAATGGCGGAAATCGGAATGCCGTGAGTTTCGGGAATGCGAATCTCAAGGCAGAAACAGGAGACGATTTTGACGTGCTGTTCGATCATTATCTCTCTCCGTTCGGGATCGTTTCGGCTGGTTACTTCTATAAGAGGTTGGAGAATCCAATCGTTTACACGCAGTTTCAGCTAAACAACTATTTGCCTCCTGGTGCGCCAGCATCGGCCCAAGGCAACTATCTGGCCACAGAGCCGGTGAACGCCGGAAGCGCGTGGGTCAGCGGGTTCGAGCTATCGTATATCCACCATTTCTCGTTTCTGCCGGGGGCGTGGAGCGGACTCGGGATCTCCGCGAACTACGGGTACACGGATTCGAGTACGACCGGAATTCCCGGACGATCGGACCACCCGCGGCTGCTCCGGACTTCGCCCAACGCGTTCAATATCAGCCCGACGTACGATCACGGTCGCTTCTCGCTCCGGGTGGGCATGTCCTACAACCAGGCCAGCATTTACGGATACCAATACACCGATGGTCTGCCCGGCGGAGTCAATGGGCCCCTGAGCGACATCTACTTCTACTCGCACTTTCAGGTCGACGCGCAAGGGAGCGTGCAGATGTCGCGTGGCTTGACCTTCATAGTATACGGCCTCAACCTGAACAACGAAGTGTTCGGTTTCTATCAAGGAAGCCCACAATACGAAATCCAGCGCGAATATTACAAGCCGTCGATAGCAGCGGGGATCCGCTGGAGCCTACAGCCAAAAGAGTAGTATCTGAATACGATTCGGCGGTTTTGCCGGGTGGAAAGACTCATTTTCGCTGGCTCAGCCGCCGAATCGCTAATTTTGAAGTCCATTTTGCGCGGATAAAATCAAAACCTCCGTTATTGTCTAGCACCTGGATTGGCGTGCTTGGGTCAGCGGCCGTGGCCTGCACCTACAGCGCAAGAGTCAAGAAACATTACGCCGTACCGCTTCGATGAATTCCTGTTGACGCGCCGACCGGCTACTCGTAGCGAAGGGCCTCAATCGGGTCGAGCGCGGATGCTTTTCGCGCGGGATAATAGCCGAACACAATTCCGATTCCCGCCGCGAAAGCGGCTGCGACTAAAATGGCCAAAATCGAAATCTCCGTCGGCCATTGCAGCAGCTGCGAAATGCCCGCCGAGGCTCCCACGCCGGAAATAATCCCGCAGACCCCGCCGATCAGGCTGAGTGCGAGCGCTTCGATCAGGAACTGGCTCCGCACATCGTGTTCGGTCGCGCCAATGGCCATGCGAACACCGATTTCGCGCGTTCTTTCGGTCACGGAAACGAGCATGATATTCATCACGCCGATGCCGCCCACGAGTAGCGATACGGAAGCAATGCTACCCAGCATCAACGTAAACGTCTCGCTCGTTTGCTCCTGCGCCTGCAAAATATCCTCGGGATGGCGGATATTGAAGTCGTCGTCTGCATCGGCGCGCAGATGGTGCCGCTGCCGCAAAAGCGCGGTGATGGCGTCTTCAGCGACCGGGATATTCTCCGCCGCATCCACGGAAAAGTACGCGTCGTCAATCCAGGAAATTCCTTTCAGCTTATGCATCGCCGTGCTGTAGGGAAGCACGATGATGTCGTCCTGGTCCTGGCCAAAGCTGGACTGTCCCTTCGTTTGCAGCACGCCTAGCACACGAAACGCATTTGTCCCAACCCGAAGCGTTTCGCCCACAGGATTCAGGCCCTGAAAGACTTGCTCCAGCACCGTGTGGCCAATCACACAGACGTTCGCGAGATCATTCACGTCCTTGTCCGTAAAGCTGGCACCTTGTACGACGGGCCATTTGCGAATCTGAAAATAGTCCGGCGAGACTCCGCGATAGTGCGTATACCAGTTCTGGTTTCCGTAGACCACTTGGACGTTGCCATCGACGTTGGGCGACTCGCCGACGACATGCGGAATCGTGTCGCGA
>DATEMI010000137.1:0-6271 GCA_035275665.1 Terriglobales bacterium
AGAAGCGGCGGATATTCGCAGCGGCTGTTTCCAAGGCATGGCGGAAATCGGGCGTGATTTGTTGCCAGGTGGCATCGATTTCGTGTTGCCCTACGCGAAGGTTCTTGCCTTCGAATCCGTCGAACTTCCGCGCGTAGCGAAGCAGGGCAGAATCACCGCGCTTGCGCACGTCGCTCACGATCTTAGCTGTGGGCTTTTCAACGCGTGCGAGGTCGAGGGCTCCGCGATTCGCGAGCTTTGCGAGAACTGCAGTACTACGTTTGGCAGTGATGAGTTTCATGGTGGTTCGAGAAGTGCAATTCTGTCATCCTGAGCCTTCTTTTGGCGAAGGACCTCCAGGGATATTTGAAATTGAAATAGTTTTCATCGGCTCCTCGACCGAAAATATAGGACTCGTCGTGAGACCTAATTCAATAAGTTATCTCCCAACCAATCACAGGAGATCCTTCGCGCAACAGATGCGCTCAGGATGACAGCTCTTCAGATTGCAAAAGAGAAACTACATCACGATCTTATTCAATGGATACTCGACAATCCCACTCGCATTCGCCTCTTTCAGCCTCGGCAGCACATCGCGGACAACACTCTCTTCGAGAATCGTGTTCACTGCAACCCATTCGCGATTGCTGAGCTCAGAAACCGTCGGACTGTTGAGCGCGGGTAATACTGCGAGCACTTGCGCGAGATCGGATTTGCGGACGTTGAGCATCAGGCCGACGCGTCCTTGCGCGTCGATGGCACCGCGAAGCATCAACGCGACGTTTTCAATCTTCTTACGCTTTTCCGGAGATTGCCAAGCCTTCTTGTTGGCGATGAGCTGCGTTTGCGATTCGCAGACCGTCTCGATAATGCGCAAGCGATTGGCGCGAAGAGAGCTTCCCGTTTCCGTTACCTCGACTATGGCATCAGCCAGAATGGGAGGCTTCACCTCCGTCGCTCCCCAGGAGAACTCGACTTTGACGGGAATGCCTTTCGAGGCGAAGTAATTCTTGGTTGTGTTGACCAGCTCCGTAGCGATGATGCAATCGTGCAGGTCTTCCGCTTTTTCAAAACGGGAATCCTGAGGAACTGCCAACACCCACCGGACCTTGCCGCGACTCTGCTTAGCATAGACAAGATCGGTGACAGTCTCGACGTCGAGTCCGCTTTCAATTACCCAATCGCGTCCGGTCAACCCGGCATCGAGGAAGCCGTGCTCCACATAACGCGCCATCTCCTGCGCTCGGATCAACATGCATTCGATTTCCGGATCGTCGATGGCAGGAAAATACGAGCGGCCGCTGGCGTAGATGTTGAATCCTGCACGGCCGAAGAGCGCTATGGTCGCATCCTGCAGGCTCCCTTTGGGAATTCCGAGGCGGATCTTCATCGCTTCACCTCGAGCGCGGGGCTGATCTCGATGCTCTTTGTGAAGCAGGAGCGCGTACCTTCGTGACAGACGAGGCCGTCGCCTTCCACTTCCACTCTGAAGAGCAGACAATCGTTATCGCAGTCCGTCGCTGCCGAGATCACGCGCAGGCGATTGCCCGAGGTCTCGCCCTTCATCCACAGCTTCTGCCGCGTGCGGCTGAAGAAGGTCACAAATCCTGTCTCGAGCGTGCGCCGATACGCTTCAGCATTGGCAAATCCAACCATCAGTAAATCGCCATTGGCATTGTCCTGAACCACCACGGGAACCAGACCTTCCATTTTGTCGAAATCGATCTTGATCATTTCCTCTCCCTTACCGCTCGATCCGCACAGAAGGCAGAAACACAAAACCCGCTGAGCAGATGCGTCAGCGGGTATTGAATCTCTTATTTACTTTGAATTCGCTAGAGACGATCCGCCGACACGTTGGTCACGTGATGATGATGGCGGTGATGGTGAAGCTGTCTCATCTCTTTGATAGTGAGATTACATGGCGCAAGAATGCGCTGTCAAATTTCCCCTCGCCGTGTGGATGGCTTTTTCTTCTTGCCGTTTCCCAAAACGAGATCGGCGAGTTCGAGATACCGATTGCCGGCGGCTTCGGAGTGGCCATGGATAATCGTGCGCGGCGTCTGCTGAGTGTGCTTGCGCAGCAACTCCTTGTCGACCCAGAGGCCAAGAGGATGGTCGTCTGTCGCAGCCAGAATGGTGCGCTTCGGGCGCGCCTTGGCCTTCTTCACCTTTGCCGGCATATTTACTCCTGGGTGTGTTCCAGGAGCATACAACATCAATGTTAGTGCATGGTAACTTTTTTCAATTACCTAGTCAGAATTAAGCGGGCGAGCTCAAAGTGACTAGCCCCGTCGATGCCGCCTGCTCATGTGCATGGTAAGAAGAGCGCACCAGGGGGCCAGACTCAACGTGGCGGAAGCCCATTCTGAGAGCTTGTTCCTTCAGGAATCGGAACTCGTCAGGGTGGTAATAGCGCGTCATGGGCAGGTGATCGCGCGAGGGCCGGAGATACTGGCCTACAGTCAGGATATCGACCTTCACTGACGCCAAATCGCGAAAGACTTCGAGCAGTTCGTCGGTTGTCTCTCCGATGCCGACCATCACTCCGGTCTTCGAAACCATTCCCGGCGCAAATGACTTCACGTTTTCCAGCAGCTTCAGCGTGCGTTCATAGCGAGCGCCCGAACGTACGGCTCGATAAAGACGCGGCACAGTTTCAGTGTTGTGGTTGAGGACTTCAGGCGTCGCATCGAGAACGATCTTCAGCGCATCTTCGCGCCCCTGAAAGTCGGGAATGAGGACCTCAATCTGACATCCCTGAGCTTGCTTGCGCACTTGACGGATCGTTTCGGCGAAGACGGTGGCAGCGCCAATGTTGTCGTCATCGCGGTTCACGCTGGTGATGACCGCGTGCTTCAGTCCGAGGGTGGCGACCGCTTCGGCAACGCGGAGAGGCTCGTTAAAGTCAATTGGCTCGGGCTTGCCTTTGGGCACAGCACAAAACCCGCAGCGTCGCGTGCATAGGTTGCCCAGCAGCATGAAAGTCGCGGTGCCATGGTTCCAGCACTCGCCAATGTTCGGACACTGCGCCGACTCGCACACAGTGTGCAGCTCCAGCTTGCGCGCAAGCTTTTTCAGTTCGTGATAGTTCTCGCCGATGGGCGCTCGAGCCTTCAGCCATTCCGGCTTGGGCTTGGGTACACGCGGGGCGAGATCGATCTGCACGAGTTCGGCAAAGGCTGCCATTGCTGGTTCTATTGTACGAGACGTGGCCGGCTCAGCCGTCAAAGCGTGTGCAGGAATGCAAGCAGGTCGTCGATCTGCTTGTCATCTAGCACGCCGTTGAACGGAGGCATATTGCGCCGCCCGCTGACGATCGTGTTGCGCACGTGTTCGTCAGTAGCGGGCAGGCCGCTCGGCAGAGCCTGCTTAGAAAACATTCCTACCAGCGGAGGCCCTTGCAGGGGCTCCTGCTTGTAAGCGTTGTGGCATATGGCACAGTTCGCCGCAAAGATCTCGCGCCCGCGAATTTCCTGAGCAGTGAGCGGACGCGGGGGCTTCGACGCTTTCGCGCTACATCCCGCAAATCCAAGAACAAGAATCAAAGAGGCTGGCAGCAGGGAGAATTGGAAGGGGTGTCCCAACCATCTATTATCAGCATCAGTTGCGTTTTTGAAAAGCGATCAGCAGCAACAGAAACGCACAAGAGCAGCACATGGTAATTTTTCCGATTGCTGATGAACGCAACATCGACTCCATCCCCGCGTGGCTCGCGGTAGAAGAACGTCAGCGAGAATCAGCTTCGTCCTATTGGTTAGTGACGCAACCGGCGCACGCCGCCCTTTCCGGTGAGTTGGCCGCATCGTTGCGCGAAGATCTGTTTGGCGCGATCGATGACACAGTGGCCCGATCGATCGCGCTGCACGATTCCGGCTGGAGCATGGCCGACGCCGAACAGATCCAGCAGCTTCGCGCGAATCCGAAGCTGAAGCCGAAAAGCTTCGTCGAATTCTCGGCCGACCAGTTCCTGCGCGCCTGGACGGCTTCCATCGACACCGCGGAGAAGTTCGCGCCCATCGGTGGATTTCTCGTAAGCCGGCACTTCGAGCGCATCTCGATGAGGAATGGCGGTGAAGATCGAAGCAAACTGCAGAAATTTCGCGCCAGCGAAAATCAGCGGCAGCAGCGGCTGAAAGCGAAGATCCAGATTGAGAACGCAGCGCTCGAGAGACTAGTGGACGCGCTTCAGTTCTGTGACTTGCTGTCGCTTTATCTATGTTGCGGATCGAGGCAATCCATTAAGTTTGATTGCCCGAAGCTCACATTGAGCCGTTCAGGAGATGAATATCGGCTCGACCCATTCCCGTTTCGGGAGCACCGGCAATTCAGCTTCTCGGCAATCAAACACCCTGCAAATGGAAAGCCCAAGTCGGGAGCTACGTTCTACATAAATGTCTAGTGAGCTTCAGCGGATTGGGCAACTGCTTGGCTTGCTGCAGTGCGGCGGCAGGTGAGCCATTGCGTAGGGAGTCTGCCAGCTGAGCGCGGACGCCCAGCGACACCCAACGGCTGCGGCCGGCGGTTCCGTTATTGCGTCCTGCTGATCGGCATTACTTTCTGCCGCACGCGGTTGCTTTGACGGCTCAGCCCGCGGCGAGCGTCGTCGAGTTTGCCGCGGACCGCCTGTCTAACCTCGGAACCTGAGTGCGGAGCCAGAAGCAAGGAAATGAGGGCTCCTATACCAATGCCGATGCCAAGAAAAATCAGAGCCGTCTTCGCGGTCTCGGAAGCATCGGCAGCTCTGCTGTACTCACCATATTTTTCGTAGTGGTTCATCGCCTGTTCTGATGCCAATGAAACGGAGGCTGTTTTCTGCGGGGCTTGGTCGCCCAGCAGCACCCACCGCCTACAGCAGCCGGTTCCGTTATTTCGCGCAATCCGGACCGGCAGGCGTGTACGTCGATTTATTTTCAGTGAAGCAGGCCTGCACCTGGTCTTCGTAACGCTCAGTCACAGCCTGAGGAACCTTGTCTCTTGTAATTTCCCGAAATTGGAATTTGATTTCGCCGCTTGGCTGTACTGTGCCCAGCAGATATCCGTACACGTCGGTCTTCGCTAGCTTGGCTCCGCCCAGATTGCTGGGCAGCCGGTAACGCACGGCGCCTGCCGTTCCTACGATCCAACCGGGAAGCAGCGTTTCGGGATTAGGGTGACAAGCATCGTTGTAGGCATCTTCAATGAAAAAATGCGAGTGGCTGGCTAGGACGTACACGTACTTTTTTGTTTTGTTTCGGAACGCCAGCAGGTTCTGATACACGCGCCGGCCGCTACGCTCCATCTGGGCGGATTCATTCATGCCGTGTCCCGTGGAGATGCTGTCGGGTAAGGCATCATGCATTCCGACTACTACGGTGCGTACCGCCGGGTCCGATTCATCGCGCGCCAACACGCGTTCAATCCAGGAAGCCTGATCCTCCTCGAACTGATCGAGCGATGCATTATCCAGGGAAAGAAAATCGACTCCGTTCTCGATCCAGTGATAGTAAGTGCGCAGCTTGTGATCATGCGGATCATCGCGCAGGCGCTGCGCCTTGATCGGCGGAGCATCGAGCCAATCGGCGAATTGCTGCAGGTAGTCGGCGCGAGTCTTCGGTGGAACAAGCTCGTGGTTGCCGATGGCGAGAAACACAGGCGTCTCACCGAAGGGATCGAGTTGATGCGCGATAAAGTCATCCCACGCGATGCGCTGGTAATCGGAGATGGTGGGATGTTTACCGCGATATTCCGGAGCCGCAAGCATGTCCTGATCGAAATCGTAGTCGGCACGAAAATCGCCGAGGTGCCAATAGAACTTCACTCCGTCCGCATGCGCGCCTGCGGCGATTGCCGGCATCACCACATCGCCGCAATTGCGCGAGTCTCCCGAAACAGCGAACGACCAGGAATCGCGCGATTGCGCAGATACGAGATTTGTCAAACCGAGCATGCACGCGAGAAGTGAAAAGAACACATTTGAAGATCGCAACGGTTGTTTCCTTTGGTTTGTTGTTCCAGCAGAACCAAGCAATATAGAAGAAATTCTTGAGAGTTTCGACTACGAGCTCTGATGTTCTTGCTCCGAAACTAAGACCGCGTGGTTTCGGGACGTGGTGCTTCGCAAAACCGCAATGACTCCCATGACCACGAAAATCATTCCCAGGACGATCTGGATTGAAAGCTTCTCGCCTCCAATCGACCAGCCGAGCAAAACGGCGATTACCGGATTCACATACGCATAACTGGCGACGCGCGTCGCAGGCTCGCGTCCGAGGAGCCAGACGTAAGCGGTAAACGCCAGAATCGACGCTGC
>DATEMI010000138.1:0-2797 GCA_035275665.1 Terriglobales bacterium
TGAACGTGATCGCCGCAGCCGCTATTCCATTGCGGGCTACCACTGGGCTCCCGATTCCAAGCACCTGCTGTTCGACTCCAAAGGACAGCTTTGGTATTACACGCTCGAGACCGGAACGGGAATTCAAATTACGTCTGCGCCGGAACCGAGCGGCGACCCGAAGTTCTCGCCCGACGGCAAGCGTCTCTCCTACACGCGCAAACACAATTTGTATGTGCGTCCGCTGACCGGCGATTCGCGCGAGACCGAGCTTACCTTCACCACGGATGATGATGGCGACAACGTGCTCAACGGTGAAGTCGATTGGGTCTATGAAGAAGAGCTCGATGTGCGTAGCAATTATTTCTGGTCACCCGACGGCAAGCACATTGCCTATCTGCAGATGAATGAGACGCAAGTGCCGGAGTACCCAATTACGGATTTCATCCTCGATCATCCCACGGTCGATCATCAGAAGTATCCATATCCGGGAGACCCAAATCCGGAAGTGCGTGTCGGCGTGGTGGACTCGAATGGCGGCAAGACCCACTGGGTCAATATGCCCGGCCTCACCGGAAAACAGAGCAAGACCGACTACTACATTCCTCGTTTCGGATGGGTCAATAAAGATGTTCTGTATGTTCAGGTGCTCAATCGCGACCAGAACCAGCTTGATCTTTATTTCGTCGACACACCTACAGGACGCTCGCAGCTCATGCTTTCAGAGAAAGAAGATGCCTGGGTGATGGTGAACGACGACTTCGAGATCCTGAAGCCCGGCGATAAGTTCCTGTGGAAGAGCTGGCGCGATGGACACAATCATCTTTATCTCTACAGCTTCAATAAAGGCAATCCGCTGAGTACGCCTGCGGAACTGGTTCGGCAGATTACGCGTGGCGATTTCGAAGTAACAAGTGTCGATGGTTTCGACGAGGCTACGGGCACCATCTTTTATCAGTCGAACGATGGTGATGACCGGCAACGCCAGATTTGGGCCATCAAACTCGACGGCAGCGGTAAGCAGCGTCTTTCGCGAGATGACGGCAGTCACAAGGCCAGCTTTGCCGACAACGCGAAGTACTACGTCGATACCTACTCCGCGCTGCTGGAGCCTCCGCGCATGTCGATATGCTCGGCGGCCGGCGCGTGCAATGTGTTCTGGGCTTCAAAGGCGATTACATCTTTCGACATCATCAAGCCGCAGTTCGTCGATTTCAAGGCAGACGACGGAACTGTTCTTCATGGTCAGCTTCTGCTACCGCCCGCGGCTTCGGCCGAGCAGAAAGCGCCGCTGCTGATGAATCCGTACGGAGGTCCTGAGGCGCAGCAGGTGCAGGATCACTGGGGGGCGGCGAACTTCTTTTTCGATCAGATCCTCGCGCACGACGGAATCGCGGTGCTTCGCGTCGATAACCGCGGTATGGGATTTCGCGGCAAGAAATTCGCGACTGCATTGCATCACCAATTCGGAAAAGTGGAGCTGAACGATCAGCTCACTGCGCTCGATCAGGCACTGAATCGGTTTCCGCAGCTCGACGGCAATCGTCTCGGCTGGTGGGGATGGAGCTACGGCGGCTTCATGACCAGCTATGCCATGACACACGCGCGGCGCTTCAAAGCCGGGGTGGCCGTTGCCCCCGTGACCGACTGGCATGATTACGATTCCATCTACACGGAGCGCTACATAGGATTGCCATCCGAGAATGCAGACGGCTATAAGTCCGGCTCTGTGCAGCAGAGTGCGGCGAATCTCAGTGGACATCTGTTGCTCGTGCATGGCACGAGCGATGACAACGTCCACATCCAAAACACCATGCAGCTCTCGCAGGCATTTATCAATTCGGGAAAGCAGTTTGAAGTGCTGCTCTTCCCGCGAAAGACACATGCCATCGCCGGAGCTGCGGCACGAACGAATCTTTACGAACGTATCCGCGCCGAGTTTGACGCAGAGCTGCTGGGCTGGCCTCAGGAGAAGATCGCTGCGTCAAATCCGCCATGGCCGAGGCCGTCAACCGCGCAGGGCGGTGGGCGTTGAGTGCCGCCGATCGGCCGAGGCGTAAACTGGGCGACTTCGAACTGACGATCCTCTCGGATGGGACCTACTACCTCGATGCCGGAGCGATGTTCGGAGTCGTACCCAAACCGCTTTGGGAAAAGAAAGTCAAAGCCGATGAGTTCAACCGGATGACGTGTGGCACCAATTCGGTGCTCGTTCGCGCACATGAACGTTGGGTCCTGATCGAAACCGGAATCGGCAACAAGCTGCCGGAAAAGCTCGCCAACATCTACGACGCCAAAGCGCAACTACTGCGCGAGCTGGAGAAGACCGGAGTGCGCCGCGAGGAGATCGAAGTCGTCATCAATTCGCATCTGCATTTCGATCACTGCGGCTGGAATACATTCCGCAATGGGCGCGGCGAGGTCGAGCCGACGTTTCCCAATGCAACGTATTACGTCCAGCGTGGCGAATGGGAGCATGCCTCCAAACAGCTCGAGCGTGATCGCGTGAGCTACATCAGCGACAACTACGATCCGCTGCTGAAGAAGGGCCAGATGCGACTGCTCGACGGCGATGGCGATGTGATGCCGGGGATTTCCGTCGTTTTATATCCCGGACACACGCGCAACATGCAGGCCATCATGCTTGAAAGCGAAGGCCAGAAAGCCTGCTACATCTCCGACCTGATTCCCACAACGAAACACCTAGATCTCACGTGGGTGATGGCCTACGACCTATATCCCTTGGAAACGATCGACAATCGGAAGCGGTTCTATAAACAGGCAATCGAAGAGAAGTGGCTGACTATCTTTACCCATG
>DATEMI010000139.1:0-3827 GCA_035275665.1 Terriglobales bacterium
ATCAGTCGTTTTGCCGCACAGGAGCAGATTTTTAAGCAGGCACGCGAACACTATACCTATCGCCAAATTGTAAGAATGCAGACCATCAGCGATACAGGTTTTCCCGATGGCGAATACGACACAACCTTCGACGTCACCGTCAACGATCAAGGCGAGCGTGTCGTAAAGCAAGTTTCGCAGCCGCGCGACACGCTGAAGCGCATCAGTGTCACACCAGAAGATATCGACGACATGCGCAATCGCATGCCGTTTGTGCTGACCACCGACGAAATTCCCGACTACAACATCAAGTATCGCGGGCAGCAGGAAACCAGCGGAACGCATGCCTATGTCTTCGATATTTCTCCGAAGGCGATGGAGGAGGGACGACGATACTTCGAGGGCCGCATCTGGGTAGATGTGAATCAGTATCAGATCGTGAAGAGCTCAGGCAAGGCCGTACCTGACATTTACAACAAGAACGGGGAAAACTTATTTCCCAGCTTCGTGACATATCGTGAGTTGGTGGACGGGAAATATTGGTTCCCTTCATACACAAAGTCAGATGACTATCTGCATTTCAGTACCGAATCGGTACATGTGATTGAGACCGTCGATTACGTAAACTATCGCCGATTCGGTTCCGAGTCCCGCATCATCTTTAACGGGCAGGAAGTCCCCGGAGCTCAGGATCAAGCATCCTCTCAGGCGCCCACATCCCAACTGCCGAGTCGAAACCAACAGTCATATCCGTCCTCCGGTACAGCAGCTTCCGCACCGGAGCAGCGGAATAGTAATGCTCAGCAGCCGCCTCAAGCGACGCCATACCCGAATCAGCAGCGGCCGCCGGCCCAGTCGCCGCAAAATCCGCCTCCACAGCCGATTCAATACGTCCAGCAAACTCTCGTTACGCTGGAAGGCGAAGTTTCGGATGCAATTAATCGTCGCGACGTAGCCATTCTGCAGCGCATTTTGTCCGACGACTATAAGTTGATCAGCGCCAATGGAGATTCCGAAGACAAGTTTGCACTGCTGGATGATATCCATCAGAACCGCGCCGGAACTTTCGGTCAGCCCGAGAATTTACAAGTACAAGTACAGAGTGATCGCGCTATGGTCACAGGCGAACGCGTCGAGTCGATTCCTGCAGGCGGTAACCACATGCAGAGCGCGCGCGTGCGCTTCACTGACCTCTTCGTCCGCCGCGCAGGAGAATGGGTACTTACACAAACCAAAGAAGCCGCTGCGCGATGAACGCAGGAGCTGCATCTAAGCCGGACTATGGAGCGCTGGGAACAATATGAGATTTGGGCGCCAGCTTCGGGCGAGTCCCGTTGGCAGTTCGTTGCAGCATTCCACGATTTCGATATAGCGTCAGCAGTTGCGAAGGCCCGCGGCAGTCATGTCCGCCTAATCCAAGCCAAGTATGTAGATGGAAAGCTCTCGGAACAGCAGGTAATCCTGGATTTAGGAAAAACCCGGCAGACAGCCTAACAGCTTGCGATTACAAGCGGTCGAACAGCGAGTGCGTGGCCAGATACGTAGTGGTGAGCGCGGCAGGATTCGAACCTGCGACCCACGCCTTAAAAGGGCGTTGCTCTACCAACTGAGCTACGCGCCCACAATTCCAATTTACCATGCGAAGACGAAACCCAAGTGAAGGATGGGAGAAGCGTAGCCCTGCCTAGGCGTACTCGCGGATAGATGTTCCTTCTTTACTGGATCGCTGGATCCGTGGGTCCAGCAGCAGCCGTGGGATTGTAGCGGATTACACCAGTTGTATTTGTGTAGAAGCTTCTTTCGCCGCTCTGCCCCCGGGTAACCGGATCAGCGTTCAAGTCAAAATCAGTGTTCTTGCCGCCGCCGGGGTTTTTTGGAGTGTAGGTAAACAGGTAACCGCTTTTGGAAATTGTGGCGGCATTCGCCATGGAATCATCCAAGAGGCAAGCGCTGATCATGGTGGGCGGATTGCACGTGGTGTTGCCCAGATCTTTCAAAAGGTTCGAGAAGCCAATGGCGTTTGGGTTCGTCCACGCCTGCGCATCGTAAGCCATTTCGGCGGCAAAAATAGTTCTCATGCCCGCGACCGCCGAGGACTCGTTCGCCGCCATTCTTGCCCGCAGCATATTGGGAATGGCAATGCCGGCGATGATCAGAATGATCGCTACGACAATTAGCAGTTCGACCAGAGAAAAGCCTTTTTCGTTACGCATAGCGCACTCGGTGCGGTTTATGTCTCACAAGAGTTCTGTCTTCGAAGCGCATTTGCGCTTCCAGAATTAACCTGGGACCCCAGCAGAGGCCATGGAAGGGGATTGTTAAGGTCAACTACCTGTAAACAGGCGAGTTAGCACCCTGTGACCATCCGTCGCATTGGCAGCTCGCATTCATTGTCGTCTTAAGAAGTGACGTTTTTTGTCATTTTCGGCCCCGGGATTTGTCATTCTGGCGAGCCTTCTTCCACAATTGAGGAGTGACGATGAATAACCAGCAGATGCGGGCAGTGGTGATTCATCGGGCCGGAGGGCCCGAAGTACTTGAGGCAACTTGGGCTGCAAAACCGGCGCTTTCCTCGTCAGAAGTGCTGGTGCGCGTTCGCGCCTCTGCCCTGAATCGCGCCGACATCCTACAGAGAAAAGGAAGGTATCCAGCGCCTGCCGGATCTCCCGCGAGTATTCCCGGTTTGGAGTTCTCAGGCGAAGTCGAATCCGTCGGTTCCTCGACCCAACTTTGGAAAACAGGAGATCGCGTGATGGGTCTTGTGGGCGGCGGCGCGCAGGCGGAGTATGTCGCCGTTCATGAACGCACGGTGATGAAAATCCCTCCGGAGCTGGGATTCGAGCAGGCGGCGGCAATTCCCGAAGCTTTCATTACTGCGCACGATGCTCTCTGGGTGCAGGCTGCCCTCAGGCCCAGTGAGCGCGTGCTCATTCACGCGGCTGGAAGTGGAGTGGGGCTAGCGGCAATCCAGCTTGCAGGCGCGATGCATGCAATTCCATTTGGGACCACCCGAACTGCGGACAAGCTCAAGCGAGCGAAGGATTACGGTCTCGAAAATGGATTCGTTGTTTCTAACGCGCCAAACGCAGACGATGGTAAGCGGTGGGGGACCGCGGGTCCATTCAATGTGGTGGTCGACCTCATTGGCGGAGCTTATACCAATGCGAGCCTCCATGCTCTCGCGCAGAAGGGACGAATGATGCTCATCGGCGCCATGGCAGGAGCGAAAACGGAACTCGATTTGTCTCTTATTCTCGCGAAGCGCGCTCAGCTCATAGGTACTGTGCTTCGCGCGAGGCCGATCGAAGAGAAGATCGCGGTCACCAGGCGCTTCGCAGCCGAAGTACTGCCTTTCTTCTCCCGAGGAATTCTGAAGCCGGTCATCGATAGCAGCTTCGATCTGCGGGATATCCGTGCGGCTCACGAACGGATGGAATCGAACCAAAGCTTCGGCAAGATTGTTCTTTGCATAGGCAACTAAGGAACAGGCTCAAACTCTATTGCAGGAGCGATGTTTCCGTGACACACTTCCGCGCACGAGGAGAGTTCCCGATTGCATCGGGGCACTTCGTCGCCAGGAGGTTTCATGCTCTCTCCCTCTCAGGTCGAGCGCCTGCAGGATGAATTCGACAAATTCATTGCGGTGCTTGTGGTCGGCAGTCTCATTTTTATCGTGGGTTCCACGATGGGCGTCTTCGCCAGCCAGGATCTGCTGTACGGAACCAACTTCATGATGCGTCTCGCCGGAGCTGAGCAAGGCCTCGGTTTGCTGTTGATCGTCGTCGGAGGGATCAAGGCAAACAGTTTGCACAAACAGCTCAATCAGCCTGCAACGTCTCAGGTTCCTT
>DATEMI010000140.1:0-13822 GCA_035275665.1 Terriglobales bacterium
CTGCATGGTTCCGCCGCTCATTTTGCAACCTCTAGTGGAAAATGCGGTCGCGCACGGCATCGCCAATCTCACCGAAGGCGGTTGGATTCGCCTCAATGCGGAGTATGCGGCGGACGCCTCGTCGGTTGCTATAGCCGTAGATAACACCTTCGATCCTGATGCTCCGGCACGTCGGAAAAGCGGCCTGGGTCTGGCGAACGTGCGCCGGCGGCTCAATACGCGTTATGGAAAGAATGCCAGTTTCGCCATCGAGAAGAATGGCGAACTTTTTCACGTTAGCCTGATGCTTCCAGCAGAAAGACAGGTAGTTACAGCATGAGCAATGCTGACGCCAAGATTCGAACAGTGATCGTCGATGACGAAGATCTCGCACGGCAAGTAGTTCGCGAACTGCTCGCCGAGCACGCTGAAATAGAAGTGGTGGCTGAGTGTGCGAACGGGTTCGAAGCAGTGAAGGCCGTTACCGAATTTAAACCCGATCTGCTCTTTCTCGATATTCAGATGCCCAAGCTCGATGGCTTCGAGGTGTTGGAGTTGATCGGCGCCGAGATGGCCATCATCTTCGCTACTGCTTACGATCAGCATGCGCTGCGAGCCTTCGAGGTTCATGCAGTGGACTATCTGCTGAAACCATTCGGTACCGAGCGTTTCGAACAGGCACTCATTCGGGCGAAACAACGCCTTGGTGGAAAGCTTCCTCCCATTCCGGAACTCAAGGCGGCAACCCGAGCGCCCGGAGAATTCGCTGAGCGCATCGTCGTGCGTGACGGAACGCGGGTCCATATCATTCCCATCGCAAAACTCGACTACGTCGAAGCTCAGGACGACTACATCGCGCTCGCCAGCGAAGGGAAGAAGCATCTGAAGCAGCAGACAATCTCCAGCATCGAATCCACGCTCAATCCCAAGCACTTCCTGCGTATTCACCGCTCTTACATCGTCAATCTCGATCGAGTTACAAAAATCGAGCCGTACGGGAAAGACACGCACGTTGCCATTCTTCGTGATGGAAGCAGACTGCCAGTGAGCCGGTCGGGATATGGAAGACTAAGAGAAGTGCTGGAACAAAAAAGCTAGCGCAGATCCAGCCGCTTAAACGCAGTGTTTTGCGGTTATTTGCAACTTCGTCATGTCGTGATGTCGCATTCAAAAATCGCGCAATCAGCAAATCAGGAAATTCTTTTTACTGTCCTGCTGCTTTGAGCTTTCTCCGGCGCTCCTGCCATTCGTCGGTCGAGAAAATTCTCGGGCCGACTTCTATTAAACGCGGCAGCATCTGGAATACCGAAACGGGACTCCACCTGCGGCCGTGTCGCGTGCGGAAGCCGCGCCGGTTTAATTCTTCAGCAATGCGCGAGTAGGGTCCTTCCTGCACCGTCAGCTCCATCATAGTGAACAACGCTTCGCGCTCGGTTGGATTCACTTCGAGCTGATTGGTGTCGTCGGAGACTCGCAGCCCAAACGGTGGTTCTTCTGTGCTGGCCGGCACCGGTTCGGCAGCAATTTCGGGAAGCTCTCTTTCCCACTCGATAGCGACGATCCTCCAGCCCTGCTCGGTCTGGGTCTTGAGATCGTCAGCTCCAAAAGGACTGGAAAGCACCTGGCGAATCCGCTCTATCTTGGCCACAACCCCTCCCTACACAGCGAAGAATTGGATAACTCTACACTTCTTTTTGCGCATTTTAGGGGCCAGAGCCTGAAAGGCTGATGATCTGAAACAACACAGACTTAGGGACGGTGCAGGTAGGAAATATGAGCAGGAGATGTCCGATGGGAGCACAGGGTGTGCGGAATTGGGCAGGTGGAATGCCCTGGGAGCCCAGGTCGCTTTCGGGGCTCCCATTGCAGGTGTCTAGCTTACAGCGGACTTCGAGCAGTACTGATTGAACGCCTGCGCCAGCTTCAATGCGATCGTCTGAGGATCGCTGGTTTCGATATCAGAGCGCTGCATCATGTAGATGAGTTCGCCATCGCGAACCAGCCCGATGGAAGGAGAGGATGGCGAATAGCCGCGAAAATATTCGCGCGCTCGTTCGGTGGCATCTCTGTCCTGCCCCGCGAATACAGTGATCGTATGATCCGGGCGTGCCGCATTCTGCAGAGCAGCGCGAACCGCTGGGCGCATCTTGCCGGCCGCGCATCCGCAAATCGAGTTCACCACAACCATCGTCGTGCCTGGCTGCTTGAGCGCCTGATCCACTTCTTCCGCCGTTCGCGTTTCCTTGATGCCCAGGCGCGTGAGCTCCTCGCGCATCGGCATGACCATAAGCTCTGGATACATTGTGAAAATTCCTCCCATAACTGCTAATTCGATTTTACATGGCTTCATCCGAGAGGACCGACCCGGCTCGCGCGTCGGTCCTTGTGAACGGGCCTGAGGTAATCTCAATACGTCGCATCATGATCAGTACCGTTCGCCGTAGCGAATGGGTGAATCAGACGAGTTGGAAACCCATCGCTATCGAAGACGGTACTGACCTTCACGAGCCTCCTCAGGAAAGGTTGAATGCAAATTCAGGAAAACGTTGCTCTCGCGCCGTACACGACGCTGCAGGTTGGAGGGCCGGCACGGTTCTTTATCGAGACGCGAGCTGAAGACGAGATTCGCGATGCGCTGTTATTTGCGCGCGAACGTTCTCTCCAAGTCTTCGTCCTGGGGGGAGGGAGCAACCTGGTGGTTGCAGATGCCGGCTGGCCGGGAGTCGTGTTGAGGATTGCAGTTGGCGGGACAGCCACACGTTCCAAGAATGGCAAGCAAATCTTCACCGCTGGTGCGGGCGAAGATTGGGATAGTCTGGTGGCCTTCTCGGTCGAGCAGAATTGTTCCGGCGTGGAGTGCATGAGCGGAATTCCCGGAACAGTTGGCGGAACTCCGGTGCAGAACGTTGGCGCCTACGGTCAGGAGGTGAAGGACACAATCACAACCGTCCGCGTGCTGGATACGATCACGCTCGAGTTGCGCGACATGGCGGCCGCTGATTGTGGATTCGCTTACCGGACCAGCATATTCAACAGTTCCGAAAAGGGGCGCTATATTGTCGCGCGAGTTTCGTTCGCGCTCACGCCAAGCGGCAGTCCCAAAATCGAGTATGCCGATCTGAAGCGGTATTTCGGAGATCGCTCTGCTCCGACGCTGAAGGACGTTCGCGACGCGGTCCGCTCCATTCGTTCCAGAAAGGGAATGCTGATTAGCGTTGACGACCCCGATTCCCGGAGCGCAGGCTCATTCTTCAAGAACCCGATAGTTCCTCCGGCTGAATATGAACGCATTGCTGCCCTTCCCATTTGCAAAGACCAAAAGCCTCCGTCATTTCCGGCTCCCGCGGGCACAGTAAAAATGTCTGCCGCGTGGTTGGTCGAGCGTTCTGGATTTCAAAAGGGCTATGCGGACGGACGTGTTGGCATCTCAAGCAAGCACAGTCTCGCCGTCGTAAACCGAGGTGCTGCCACCGCGAGCGATGTAATGAGGCTTAAAAACAAAGTTCAGGAAGGCGTGTTTCAAACCTTTGGTGTACGACTGCAGCCTGAGCCAGTCTTTGTGGGCTTCTAGACCGTTTTCACCGTTGGTGTATGTCGCGTTGAGTTCGCGAGAAGGTCAATACCGTCCGCGGTAGCGGATGGGTTCATCTGACTCAAAAGAAAGCACCCAGTCGCTATCGCGAACGGTACTGAACGAGCTCAGCACGATTCGACGACAGCAACGTTGAAATTGCTCTAAGTGCTTCGGTTGCATTGCTGATCCAGCCCACACAGGGACCAGCAATGACAAATCAGCCACTTTTCCATCCACCCTGTTCGTCACTTTCGTACACAATATGAATCTAATCACCAGGAACTCATAGCCATGCTGATCAAGAACGCTCCCGATATCCCTTCATCCGAGATCACCCCGAGATCGGTTTACATGAACAGACGCCACTTCCTTTCCGGCGCAGCCGCGTTGGGAGCCGGATTGACGATGCTCGGATGCGAGATGGTAAAGCCGTCAGAAGTTGTACATGCAAGCACGAAGCTCACGACGGTGAAGAGCCAGTTCAGTACAACGGAGCCGGAAACCCCGTTCAAGGACATTACGAACTACAACAATTTTTACGAATTCAGCACCGACAAGTATGGGCCTGCCGATCTGGCGCGCAATTTCCGCACTCGTCCGTGGAAGGTGAAAGTCGGGGGCGCAGTCGCGCAGAAGAAAACCTACGAAATTGATGACTTGATGAAGCTTGCTCCACTGGAAGAGCGCATTTACCGCATGCGCTGCGTCGAAGGTTGGTCGATGGTGATCCCGTGGGTCGGTTTTCCGCTGAGCAACTTAATCAACCAGATGCAGCCCACATCCAAAGCCAAGTACGTGAAGTTCACCACGCTGATGGACATGACGCAGTTCCCGGGCCAGCGTTCGCAAGTTCTCGATTGGCCATACACGGAAGGCCTGCGGATGGATGAGGCGATGCATCCGCTCACCCTGCTTACGTTCGGACTTTACGGAGAGACACTCCCAAATCAGGACGGGGCGCCGGTGCGCATCGTCGTTCCGTGGAAGTACGGGTTCAAGGGCATCAAATCAATCGTTTCGATTGACTTCGTCGGTTCCGAACCAGCCACGGCCTGGAATACCGCCGCTCCGAATGAATATGGATTTTATTCAAACGTCAACCCGAACGTTGATCATCCGCGCTGGAGTCAGGCGACCGAGCGCCGCATCGGCGAGTTCTTCAAGCGCAAGACGCTCATGTTCAATGGCTACGGGGATCAGGTCGCCAGCATGTACAACGGCATGGACTTGAAGAAATACTTCTGATGCAGCGCCGCTGGATCATTCTTCCTAAAGTCGTCGTCTGGATATTGTGTCTGTCGCCAGTGAGTTGGCTGGCGTGGAAAGCGACTCACGATCTGCTGGGCGCAAATCCATTGAGAGAGATCACGCTCTCGACCGGACATTGGACGCTTTACCTGCTGCTGATCACGCTGGCAATTTCTCCCCTGCGCAAGATCACTCGGCTGAATTGGCTGATTCGCTTCCGTCGCCTCGTCGGCCTGTTTGCGTTCTTCTACGGCTGCCTGCACCTGATGACGTACTTGTGGTTCGACAAGTTCTTCGACGTGCACGAGATCGTCAAGGACATCTACAAGCGTGCGTTCATTACGGCCGGCATGACGGCGTGGCTGCTGATGTTTCCTCTCGCGCTCACGTCGACAGCAAGCTCCATTCGTCGCCTTGGCGGTAAGCGCTGGCAGGTTCTCCACCGTCTGATTTACGCGAGTGCGATCGCAGGAGTAGTGCACTTCTGGTGGTTGGTGAAACGCGATCTGACCCGGCCGGAGATTATTGCAGCGATTCTTACGGGACTATTGGGATTCAGGATCATCGATCGCCTCCTGGGAACGCGCGTCTCACGCCCAGCGATCGTTAGGCCGGAGAGGTCGAACGAGGCGGAGTCTGAAGGCTTCAGCCCAGGGTAGGCAGCCTCGTTGGCCTGCCAACGAAAAATTTACAATTCGGCACAGTTTGGCGCTTTCCAACTCATCCCACGCGGTCTATCTTCGCCAGTCTCGCTCGCGATTTCGAGAACGCGTGCGGGTATATCCCCTTGCTGAATGGAGTTGATCAATGGTCTCGAAATGCGTAAACCCTGCGTGCGATGTGAAGTTCACCTACTTTGGCACTGGCGAGTTGCTGGTGAAAACAAGCCCTGTAACCGGACATCAGGAACTCTTCTGGCTGTGCCAGCGCTGCGCAACCGAGTGGCAGATCCCCATGGACCTAATGCCACTGAACGCGGCCAAGCCCAACCGCAAACAGAAAAGCGCTGCGGCGTAACTCATCCCAAATAGAAACAAGGGCTGCGGAGACGCAGCCCTTTTGATTTGTGTGAATGACTAAACGCTTACAGCCGTGCAGTTTCGTCCGCTGCTCTTGGCTTTGTACAAGGCCTTATCGGCGTCGCGCAGCACTTGATCGGGCGGACGCTTTTCGCCGTCGCACGACGATGCTCCAATACTTACGGTGACTTGAACCTGTCCCTTCGCGTTGCGGGCGCCGCCCTTGGCTTTTTTCTTTTTGCGATTGCCATCGCTGCGTCGGTCGTTGCCGCGAACTTTGAATGGAGTGGCTTCGATCCGCATTCGCAAACTTTCGAGATTCGGGTATGCGTCGTCGACGGACTTGCCGGGAAACACGACTGCGAACTCTTCTCCGCCATAGCGAAACGGTTTTCCCCCACCGGAAACATCTGCGAGACGCGATGCGATCATCTGGAGCACCTGGTCTCCGGTTTCATGACCGTAAGTATCGTTAAATGATTTGAAGTGATCGACGTCAATCATCGCGATGGCATAGTTATTGCCTATTTTCGCGAGTTCCTGATTCAGCGCGCGGCGGCTCGGGAGCTGCGTAAGCTCGTCGCGATAGGCCATGGTGTAGGAAGTCTCAAGCACGGCAACGCTCAGAATGAGTCCGCCGGTTGCGAAGTAAGCCGATGTAATTTGATTCGCGCCACCTGCATTCAGTGCGACGAACGCCGCGACCAGCGCCCAGAACAATGCGCTCTCCACTGGACGGCGTCGCTCGGCGAGGTAGACGAGCATCACTACGCCGGCAATTATGAACACCAGCAACGCCGGCTGTGAAATGTGACTCCACTCAGAATACGTCTTCGGAACGATTGCGCCTTGCATGAAACCCGCAGCGAGCGCCTGGGCTGGTTGAGTGAGGGCGACAAGCGCAACCACAGCGATTTGCGCAGCCACGAAAGCAACACGGCGCCTTCCGCGAGGCGAGACAATGCCGCGATCGTGCATGAATGACAGCGCAATTAGATTAAGCGGAAGCAACAGCGCGACGGCATCGAAAATCGTGCGATGAATTCCGGCGGAGGAGAGCGCTGGTGTGACCAGAGCCAGTGCGCGATCGCAAAGACCAACAATGAGAATGGCAAAGAAGAGACGGCTGCACTTGAACAGGGCGCTCAGGACCAGCCCGGCGCCAAAGATAACGTAGGGATAATTCCGCCAAAACGAGTCGTTCAGCTTTCCGAACTCGAGCGCGTCGAGCGCAATCGCCGAAGCGAGCAGGATGAATCCGCCGGGAAACAGTAAGCGATACAGAATGCGCAGCAGCTTCGACGTCACCCGTGCTCCCCGCGTGGAACTGACCGCAGAGACCGGGTGCGCTTGGGAGGTTCTTGTCCCATTTGACGTCCAAGCTCGCGGCACATGCGCGCTATCTCAGCTCTTTGCCGGTCCTTCAGCAAGACAAACTCAAACCCGTGATAGAACGCTTGGCAATACCTGACCGCCGCATAGACGCGTAGCGTGGGGGACAGTTCGAATGCGATCACTTCTCCGGAGCGCAGTTGCTCAGACATGCGCGCGCCGAGGCCACCTTCACCGAAGGTCTGCCATTGTCCGCGGATGCCGATCTTCATATCTTCATAAGCGCGGTAGGCGACCACCGGCTTATCCATCGTGTACCTGGGGTATTTGCGTTTTAATGCGTACATGGGGAAACTCCTCACTACCAGCCCTTATTAGTTAGGTACCACCCGATCACAACTAACAACCCGGTACCTGCAGCGAGAAACCATGCGCGAACGTTGGAGCGTGAAATACGAAACTCCGCCGCCGAGTCAGGGCGCGGTCCAAACCCGATAACGGGTCCGGTCTGCTCCCGTTCCAGTCCAGAAATAACCACCGGACCAACAGCCCAGTTCCACATCACGCGGGCAAGGATTTCGCCTTTCGTCAGAAACGCAATGCGGACCTTCTGTCCGACCGACAACTCCTTGCGCCAGTGGCGGATGGCGAATCCGCTGCAGCTAATGTTCACCAGAACGGCCTGAAACTCGGTTTCAGCACCGGGCTCGTCCACCCAGACCTTGACCGACTCCGGCTGGTTCACCCGCTCATCGCGCCGACGGTCGACAAACATCTGCTCGCTTACCTGGGGTTCGCTGGACTCCATGAGGGCCTAGTGGAAAAAAGGTAGTCGAGACCTAGGGTGGAGGCAACACACGAAGGTACCTCGGCCCAATGGACTATTTTCAGTTAACTGCTTGATTAACTATGGAGAATCAGCAGCTTACAGCAGCGTGACGAAGAATCAGAGTCTCTGTTTCGAGGCCATTTTGTCCAAATGGTCCTCAATGTGCCACGAAGGTTGGCAGAGCTGTCTAGGTGGTCGACTGCGGTCTTGAATTGGGCCTGGCTCTTCGTTGCCGAATCCGGTGATTGGTGATCCACGCGATTCATCACAAATTCCCTGGGCAGGGATTTAGAAGGTAAATTTTTCCGCGAGAAAAAAATTTGATCGCGCGAGCCGCATAAACAGACGCGATTCGTGATCGGCCAGGGAATTTGCAGGGAAAGAGCAAGGAGTTTGCAAAAAGCGCTTTTGGCGGTTTGACTTAGGAGGCTTCGCCGGTCAGCCTGCGAGCATGGCACAGAAAGAAGCAGTGAATTCCGATCTTCACTGTGAAGGGCACCTTTTCTGCCTAACCGTGAGGTCGTACGTGAGCGGTTAGGCGCGCAGAGATCCGCCGCGTTGTTCGATCGCAGCGATGATTTTTTGGCTCCAATTTGCCACCTCATCATCGCGCAGTGTGCGATCAGAGGACTGGAACATGACACGGAGCAACAGGGAATATTTCCCGGCAGGTACTGAGCCTCCGCGGAAGAGTTCGCGAGGGTCAATGGAGATCATCTCCGGGATGCTCAGACGCTCGATAGCTTCGCGGAGACGGCTGTAAGGGACGCTGTCGTCCACCAGCAGAGAGAAGTCGCGCTCGACGGTAGGGAATCGCGACAGCCGCTGGTACCGGGGATCACGCAAGGGAATCGCGAACAAACTATCGAGGTCAAGCTGCGCGATCCAGACAGCCTGTCTAAGCTTGCGCTCGCTCGCCACGTCGGGATGCAGTTGCCCGACTTCGCCGATTGTCCTGCCATTCAGGACAACCTTCGCCGACCTGCCAGGGTGCAGGTACTTCGGCCCTGGAGCTTCGAAGGGCAGTGATTCGGTGGCGAAGAGGTCCAGCAGATTTTCAACATCGCCCTTCACATCGAAAAAGTTCAGCTCGCGCGCAGCTTGTTCCAGACTAGTCTCCGGAACTGCCCCTGTGCCGGCAATGCAGGCCTGATATCTCTGATGAACGCGATCTCCGTCGACAGCGAAGACATTTCCCATTTCGAACAGCCGGACGTCGCTCGCCCCGCGATTGAAGTTCCAGGCAAGCATATTGAGCATTCCGGGAAGCAAGCTGTTACGCAGCAGCGGAGCCTCTTCGCTGAGCGGATTCTCCAGCGCGACAGCGCGACTGTTGGCAAATTGCTCCGCATCGGATCTGGAGATAAAGGTCGGCGAGATGGCTTCATCGTAGCCGAGGGCCAGGAAGCGGGCGCGAGTTTTCGCTTCCGGCGCAGCATAGGGTTGCTCGACGACTGCTCCTGAAAATGCAGGAAGGGTGTTGGCGAAGTTGTTGAAGCCGTAGACACGGGCGATCTCTTCAATCAAATCGATCTCGCGCTCCACGTCCATCCGCCAGGTAGGAATGGTGACCGGATAGGAATCTGCCTGTTCGGCGACCGCTGCGCTTGATGAGGTGCTTGAAGAACTCGTGCGCTTGGCTGTTGGGATGAAACCGAGCCTGCGCAGAATGCGGCTCGTGTCCGTTTCGGGAATTTCCTGGCCAAGGATGCGACGAATTTCTCCCCGATGCAGCTCGAGGGCAGCACGCGTGAGATCGCGCGAAACCGCGTCCGTGTAGCCGGCCGATTTGCCTCCAGCACTTTCGAGGATTAGTTCTGCAACGCGATCGCATGCGAGTGGAGTTGCGCCCCAATCGGCGCCGCGCTCAAAGCGATGCGAGGCGTCGGTGTGCATACCGTGTCTCCGCGCAGTGCTGCGCACGCTTGCCGGTTCGAACCACGCCGACTCGATGAGCACGTTGCGTGTCTTATTCGTGATCATCATGTCCCATCCACCCATCACGCCAGCCAGAGCGACTGGCTTAGCCGCGTCGGCGATGACCAAATCCTCGGGATGCAGCTCGCGCTCGACTCCGTCCAGCGTCTTGAGCTTTTCTCCCTTGCGGGCGAGACGCACGATAATCTTGCCGCCCTGGAGCAGATCGAGATCGAAGGCATGCGTTGGATGGCCCATCTCCATCAGGGTGTAGTTGGTCGCATCGGCTACGTTGTTGACGCCGCGATGGTCTTCGATCAGCAGGCGCTCGAGAATGTGCTCGGGAGATTTGCCGATGTGTACATCGCGAATAACCCGTGCGGTATATCGCGCGCACAAATCCGGTTCAACAATCTCGATAGGAAACGGTTCGGGATGTCCCGTACTGGGAAGATGGGTCGCGATTGGCTTCAGATCGAGATCGTAAATTGCAGAGCACTCACGCGCGACGCCGTAGTGGTTCATCGCATCGACGCGGTTGGTCGTGATCTCCATCTCGAAGATCATCGCCGCACCGTCGCCCGTGATGCCCTCAACGGCGATGCCGGCATGAGTCAAGTCTTCCGCGAGGCGGTGATAATCCACCCGCAGAGGGACAAACTCACGAAGCCAATTGGGAGAAATTCTCATTCGAGCTACCAGCTGCCAGCTTGTTTACGCAAACTGCTCCAAAAACCTGACATCGCCCTGATAAAAGAGCTGAATGTCTTCCACTCCGTACTTCAGAATCGCAATTCTTTCTACGCCCATTCCGAAGGCGAAGCCGCTGTATTTCTTCGGATCGTAGCCGACGAATCCGTAGACGTTTGGATCGACTATGCCAGAGCCGAGAATCTCGATCCATCCGCTGGCCTTGCACATGGCACAACGTCCTCCATCGAGCTTGCCGCTGCCTCCGCATTTGAAGCACGAGATCTGCATGTCGGCGCTCGGTTCCGTGAATGGGAAGAACGACGGATAGAAACGCGTCCTCACGCTCGAACCAAACATCTCCTTCGCCCAGCGGTCCAGCGTGCCTTTCAGATCGCAGAAAGTGATGTTCGTATCCACGGCCAATCCTTCCACTTGATGGAAAATCGGTGAGTGCGTCGCATCAGCAGTATCGGCGCGATGAACTTTTCCTGGAACGATCACGCGCACTGGCGGCGGTTGTTTTTCCATGACCCGAATCTGGACCGGCGAAGTATGCGTGCGCAACAGCAGACGTTCGCGCAATGGCTTCTTCTGTTGTCCAGCAACGATCAGCGTGTCTTGCGTATCGCGCGCTGGATGATTCGGCGGGAAGTTGAGCGACTCGAAGTTGTAGTAGTCGGTCTCGACCTCCGGACCTTCGGCGACCGAGTAGCCCATCGCTTTGAAGACCGCGACGATTTCGTTCTTCGTTCGAATCAGCGGATGCTCGACTCCGAGCTTGCGCCGATTGCCGGGCAGGGTGACGTCCACGCGCTCTTGCTCTAGACGAGATGCTGTCCAAGCCGAAGAGATTCTCGCGAGAGAAGCGTCGATCGTCTCTTCCACCAGCTTCTTGAGTTCGTTGACGCGCTGCCCAACATCACGCTTCGATGGACCCGGAGCGGCCTTGAGCCATTGATCGTTGAGCTGGGTGAGGATGCCGTTCTTACGCGCCATCCAGCGATCACGGAGAGCTTTCCAGTCGTTTTCCGACGAGACGCTCGCCGTCTCGCTCGCCAGAGCAGACGTCAACTCGCGCACTGCGCTGTCGAGCGCTGCGGGTGAGAAATCGTCGAGCTTAGGGACCGAGTACATGACGCGTTTCGTTTTTGTCATTCCAAGCGGAGCGCGAAGCGCGGAGAGAGGAATCCCTACTCCGCCCATGCATCATGGAAGTTCATAGGGATTCCTCGCGGCCAAACTGCAGCCGCTTCGGAATGACATTCAGGAGAAGCTAAGCACTCTTGGCCAGCGCCGACTTCGCCTGCGCTGCCAGCGTCGCAAACGCGGGAGCGTCGTTTGCCGCAAGCTCCGCGAGCACCTTGCGATCCAGCTCCACGCCGGCCTTCTTCAATCCATTGATGAATTGGCTGTAGCTGATTCCGTTCAGCTTGGCGGCGGCGTTGATGCGCACGATCCAGATCGAGCGATATTGGCGCTTCTTCTGCTTGCGTCCGGAGTAAGCGAACTTGAGTCCGCGCTCCACACTTTCTTTGGCTGACCGATAGAGCTTAGATTTAGTTAGAAAATATCCACTTGCACGCTCAAGTATCTTTTTCCGCTTGGCGCGCCTCTTAGTGCCGCGTTTTACGCGAGGCATGGGTGAGTCTCCTTTTTTGACTACGGTTATGCGGCTGGAGGTAAGGGTCGGTACCTCTTCGCGCGCTGGATAGGTGTTGTCATTCCGAGCGTAGCGAGGAATCCCTATCTGCGCCCGTACATTGTGGGTTCAGCAGGGATTCCTCACCGCCCAAAAGCAGGCGGTTCGGAATGACAAACGTTAATCCTAGTACGGAATCATGCGCTTGACTTTGGGCTGGTCAGCCTTATCGACCATCGTATCCAGGTCCAGGCGCCGCTTCGTTTTCTTCGTCTTGGACGTAAGAATATGGCGCATGAACGCGTGCCCACGCTTCACCCGACCGCTGCCGGTCTTCTTGAAGCGCTTAGCAGCGCCACTATGAGTCTTTAGTTTCGTCATCGTTCCTCTGCAAACAATTCAAAGCCCCAGCAGCGTCGGAGCCGCTGGGGACTGTTGTAAGTATATCAGGCTGACTGCTCAAAAAACACGACGCGGATCACACGGATTCTACGGATTACACGGATAAATCTTGCGTAATTCCGCTGAAAATTATCCGTGTGATCCGTAATATCCGTGAAATCCGTGTCGTGTTTTCAGGCTTGCTGCGCGGCTGGACTGCCCTGTGGCTTGGGTGGGGCCTGTTGTTTTTTGCCTTCTACTTTCTTCGGTGGGGCCAAGATCGCGTGCAGCGTGTTGCCTTCCATCCTCGGACGGAACTCGACTACGGCGCGATCGCCTACTTCTTTCAGCAGGCGCTCTAACACTTCGCGACCCAAATTGGTATGCGTCATCTCGCGGCCGCGGAAGAAGATGGTGGCTTTTACTTTGTCGCCCTGTTCGAGGAAGCGCAGCACGTGGTTCTTTTTGAATTCGTAGTCGTGCTCGTCGACGTTGATGCGGAACTTTACTTCCTTGATAGTGATGACCTTCTGGTTCTTCTTGGCCGCGCGCTCCTGCTTCTCTTTTTCATACAGGAACTTGCCGTAGTCTTGGATGCGACAGACAGGGGGATTCGCGGTGGCCGAAATTTCCACCAGATCGAGTCCTCTTTCACGGGCGATTTTGAGCGCCTCAAACGGCTGCATGATGCCGAGCTGAGTTCCGGTTTCGTCGATTACGCGGATTTCGCGGGCGCGAATACGCTCATTGATGCGGATAAAACGCTTATCGATAACTTTCCTCCGAGGGGGTTACGCGGCTTGGGACCGCACAGATTCTCGCAGTATAGCATGGGCCTCCAGTTTGTCAGGCTGCGTGAGCACGGAGGAGAACACGGAGGACACGCAGGACAGGGTTCTCGAGAGGCTTCCCGGCTTGGCAAACTCGAGGATTCGCTATGCGATCTTGGACTGCGAAACATGGTGGGAACTAATCGGCTGCTCAAGGCAGTCGTTCGGATAATAGTGATCAACTGTCTTCGGAGTTACCAGCTTGTGCTCGACGAACAGCGCCGGGGCGACCTGGCGATGGTTGAGAATGTCAAGACTTAGACGAATGAGATCCTCTCCGTACCGTTCTGGGAAATAGGCGATGGACCCAACGAGCCGGGTCTTGGGAACTCGAAGTTCAGCGCGGCCTTCAGGCGATGCGTTTTGCCCCATAACGGCGCA
>DATEMI010000141.1:0-6145 GCA_035275665.1 Terriglobales bacterium
TAATGACCACGGTTGCATCATCCCGTCCGCGCTTGAAGTCGCGATAGAGGACGCCGGCGATCAAGGCCGCGGGTTTCGCCGCCAGTCCGGGATGGGCATCGAGACTGCAGCGGGAGTTGATTCCATCGGAATACATGATCAGCATGGCATCACGCTCCCAGGGAAACGTGAACTCCTGCACCCTGGAGACCTGATGACCGACGATGCCGTTGTGGGAGATCATGCTGCGAACCTTCCCCGTACCTACAATCGCGCTGGCGATATTCCCAATTCCGGAATAGCGGACTACTTGGCGGTCAAAGTCGATCTCTGCCACGGCGACTGCCGCCCCGCGAGTCTTCTGCAGGCGACCATGAGCCGCTGCGATGATCTCTTCCGGATGGCGATGGACACTCGCGCGAAAAGCCGTCAGAGCTTCCTGCGCCGCGTCCGAAGCTGCTGCTCCGTGCCCAAGCCCGTCGGCGACCATTACGATCCGCCTCGCCGACTCATCATGGTAATCCCAGGCGTCCCCAGAAAGGGACTCGCCTGCGACGGGTACGCAAACGGAACCGATATCCGGCCAGGCGAACTCACGTCTTCCGCCTGCATGTACTCTGGCCAGAATTGCTGTTCCATGGCCGTAGACGGTGTAGACCGCGCACTTGGATGTGAGTCTCTGCACGGCTCCGAATCCAGTGCCCGGAGTTCCGGCAGAGGAATAGCCATCCTGCAGCGCGAGAGACATATCGCCGATGCCACGGCCCTTGTCCAGAGCAATCACATCGACTGCAGGTATATCGGTGCGCTCGACTGGCTGGAGCACCGTCTCGCCGCCTCCACCGTGAAGAAGAACATTACGGGCAAGCTCGGTTGCAACGATCGCCAGATTGCCTTCAGAGGCCTGATCGAAACCCAAGTCTTGCGCGAGGCGCACGGCAGAGCGCCGTGCCTCGCTTACATGGGTGTTCTCCGAGATTGGGACTGCAACTTGTTCGCGGGACACGCGGCGCTATTTCCAACGAACTACAGTGACTCGAGTACCTTCTCCCGGCTTAGATGCAATCTGGAAGTCATTCACCAGCCGCTTGCTCCCGCTCAGACCGAGTCCCATGCCCGAGCCCGTGGAATATCCGTCTTTCAAGGCAAGCTCAATGTCCGGAATTCCCGGGCCTTGATCTTCAAAGGTGAGCTTCAGGCCACTGCGGACATCGTTGCTGATAATCTCCATCAGGCAGCTTCCACCAGCCCCGTGGGTAATAGTATTTCGTCCTAGTTCGCTGGAGGCAGTGATCATCTTCGTTTGATCGACGAGGCTGAACTTCAGCTCCGCCGTCCATGCACGGACCTTCTGGCGCAGCGTGACGACGTCACCTGAGCTTCTGAGAGGAACCGTCTCAGATTTGAGAGTCTTCATCATCGCCGGTCTCCAGGTGGTGCGCTTTCACCAGCTCTCGCAGTAGTTCCATGCCGGCTTCCACGTTCAGAGCTGTTTTCACTCCCGGCATCGACATTCCTAACTCAACCAGCGTGATCGCCACGGCAGGCTGCATTCCCACAAGGACCGTTTGAGCATCGAGGATACGAGCCATAGCAGAGATGTTGGCCAGCATGCGTCCGATGAACGAATCGACGATCTCTAGCGACGAGATGTCGATCAGCACGCCGCGCGAGCCGTTTTTCGAGATTGCGCTGGTGAGATCGTCCTGGAGCGTGAGGGCAAGCTGATCATGCATGTCCACCTGAATGGTGACCAGCAGGAAATTACCCATGCGGAGAATGGGGATGCGTTCCACGAGTTACACTCCCTTCTTTTCCGCTAGTTCTTTATCGTCGACTCCGTCTTTGCGCTCGCCCGGCTTTTGGTTCGCCCGGTCGATCCTCACGACAGCTTTGCCGGTCTTCTGCAGAGCCAGCGCCAAAGCGTCAGCAAGCGATGCTTTCGTAATAACGTCGGTCAGATTGATGCCGAGATGAACGATGGTCTGCGCGATCTGCGGACGGATGCCGCTCAGAATGCACTCAGCTCCCATGAGCTTCGCGGCAGTAATGGTCTTGAGCAGATGCTGCGCGACTAGCGTATCCACCGCAGGCACGCCGGTGATGTCGATAACGGCGACCTTCGAATTTGTTGCCACGATCGTGCTCAACAGCGACTCCATTACGACCTGCGTGCGATTGCTGTCGAGCGTGCCGATCAGAGGAATGGCGACAATTCCCTGCCAGAGCTTCACCACCGGAGTGGAGAGCTCCAGCATCTCTTCGGCTTGCTTCGCGATCAATTGCTCCTTGGTTTTCATGTAAGCTTCGGTCGTCATCAGCCCGAGCTTGTCAATCATCGCGTTTGCGTTCCAAATCTCCGAGAACAACGCCTCGGGATCCTTTGACAAGTCGCTTCTCAAGCGCTTAAACAGCGGCTGCTTGAGTGAAAAGACGAACGTCGCGGTTTCGGAAGGACTGAATCCCTGCTTCGCACGTGAAGCCGAGATATCCGTGAGGCGATCGCGTACCGGCGTCCATTCGCTCCGCGAGAGCTCGGTAACGTTGCCGGTTTTGGCCGCTTGCGTGATGGCCCGCAGCAGTTCGGACGATTGCGTCTGCAGATCGACGTCGTTCATCAGATCGCGGCGACGTACCGCCGCAAGCTGCTCGTTCATCCAGTCGGAAAGTAAATCGGATTCGTTCTTCTGAAGAATGTCTGCGAGTTTACTCATGAAGACCCCCGGAGGTGCGCAAGATGATCGCACTCTCGCGCGCGTGGCGAGCTGAGGCAAAACAGCGATTATGACCAAGAAACCGCTTTCGCCACCCTGTACCCGCCCCTGCCCTTTTCAGGCAAAATCCGTCAACCAAACAACTTCGCTCCGGATAATCCGCTTTTTTCGATGATCAATACGCAATATATTGCGGATTGATCATCGTCGATCCGGCACATCTTGCGGATCACCTCGTGAATCCGAGGATTTCTACTCGGCTCAATCTTGCTGCCGGTTCTGCAGCCTGGAAGCCGCGGAGACTCAGCGGCTTAATTCCCAAAATGAAACCAGAAATCCTCCGCCGAGTCAAAGAAGACGATTGTGGAAATTTCAACGAGAATTCAGTGATTTACAAGGGGAAGAGCGACGGTATTTTGCTCCGTGGTTCGCGGTAGATTTAGAGCGTGAGAGCGGATTTATCCAGCAGTATCAACAAGTTGCGGACCTTAGTCCCCTTGGGCCGATTTCCTGTTTGATTCCGGCATAAGAAAAGCGGCCAGCGACTTCTTCAACGTTGTCGGTCCGCTGTTCTTAGAGATGAGCTTCTTCGCTCCCAACCATGTGGTCAGCTTCTGTTGGGTTTCATCATCCATAACAGACCAAACGACGAGCGGAATCTCATGACAGTTCGAATGGGAGTGGTAGTACCTGAGGAGCTCGTATCCGCTTGAATTCGGCAGATTCAGGTCAACGATGATGAGCTTCGGTTTTTCTCCTCCATTTGCGAGAGTCGCAGAAAGATGCTCGACCGCCTGCGACGCAGCCCGATAGCTGCGCAATTCAAAATCGCCAATTTCGCGTAAGACACCCTGCAACTCACGCACGTCGCTGTCGAGGTCTTCGACCATGAGGATTTGAGGCATAGGGGTTGTGGATATTGTGACCTGCCGGCCAGGAAATTACAACAGAACCGGCGGCGGTAGCCGGTGGGTCGGAGATGGCCGGATGGCCAGCTCCGAACAGCACGAAGACCGAGGCGCTACCGAGAGCGCAGCCGCAAAACACGCGGCTGCCCCACCGCCTACCGGCGCCGGTTCTGTTGCGTTTGCCCAATCGTCACATGTACACCCGCTCCTGCATGCGGATGACTCTGTACCGCTCGAAGGCCTTGCGTTCATCTTCGAGGCCAAACAGAGTTCTCCAGGTGCAGCCGCGGAACGTGTGCAGCAGCATCTTCATTCCCTGCTTCAGAACGAACTTTGGATTGCGCACGAGTGCAATGGGAAAATGCGACAGCTTCATCCAGCGCTCTGCGCGCCAGCGCAGGAATTCAATCTCTTCCGCCGGCAATTTCTCTGAGCGCACGACCGCCGTTGTACCGTCGTACTCCTCCACCCGCTCATTAATGATCAGATTGCGCTCGCGAAAATCCACCGTCATCGGCGTGCCGGGATACGGCGTCGGATGTTGTATGTACGGCCAATCGATGTAGCGCCGCGCAAAGCGCAGGTTCGCTTCCACTGATTCGCGCGTGTCGCCGGGATTGCCAACGATCAATCCGCCGACTACGTACATCTTGTTGCGATGAATATACTCAATCGCGCGCATAGTGGCATTGCCGACCTTTTGTCCGTTGTCGCGCAGGACGTTCTTCGAGCTGGCACGTAGAAACTGGAGATCGTCTTCGAGAATGTTCTCGATCCCTAAAAAGACATACTTGAATCCGGCCTTGCGCATCAGCGGAGCAAGGGTTTCGCCATGATTCGCGATCGCCGATGTCATTCCCTGGATGATGTATTCGACATCGTTCAGGCCGGCCGCGACGATGGCTTTGCACAGCTCTTCGAAGCGATGGACGTTGAGAGTGATGTTGTCATCGACAAGGAAGATAGTCTGAGCGCCATGCTCACGAGCATCTCGAATGTCGGCCAGCACGCGCTCGAAGGAGTACGTATGGAAATTCCGCCCCCGCATCTGGATGATCGAGCAGAAGCTGCAATCGAAGGTGCATCCCCGCGAGGTCTCGATCACGTCAACTTTCCGTCCGAGCATGGTGTAGCCGCTCAGAATGCGCGAGTCCCGATTCGGGAGACGAATCTCGTCGCCTTCGAGGCTGTGTACGCCTCGTGCAGGAGTGTCGTGCCACTCGCAACCTTCCCGAAATGACAGACCGGCGATCTGCTCGAAGCATTCACCATTCTCGACCGCGCGCACCAGCTCGCGAAACGTAATCTCACCCTCGCCGAGCACGATGAAGTCCACATTGGAACCTTCGTATTTGTAAGCTTCGGGAGCAAGGCTGGGGTCGTATCCGCCCATCACGATCTTCACGCCAGGGTTGAGCGAGCGCAGCAAGTCTGCAATCTTCAACGCAGTCTTACGCTGAAAGGTCATCACCGAAAGGCCAACGATTTCGGGATCGAGCTCGCGCATCAGCTTCTCAATCGTGCCGCGCACGTTGTTCTGAACCAGAATCAAATCGGCGACCGCGACGCGATGGTGCGAGTCAACGTTGCCGGCCAGCGAAGCCAGGGCGCCATTGGGCATGCGGATCGCAACGGTAGGCATGTGCTCGAAAGAATCGGGCATCGAGAGCAGGAGGATATTCATGCGCAATCCTGAAGAATGGAGCCCGGCCGAATGATTAGAAGTTAAAGATACTCTCTTCGGCGACGTGGAGGAGAGTGGGATGAGAATTGTGTGATGGGTTGGGAAGAAGAATCAGGTGTTCTTTCCGGAGCTTCGCGAGTCCTGTCATCCTGAGCGCTCTTTCGCGCGAAGGATCTCCCGCGATACAGCGGGACGTAATCGCCCTCTGCTTGGCTCCTCTACCCAAAACCTGACGGGTGGGCCGAAAAACCCGGCCAGAGCGTTTCCGGCTGAAATATCTCCGGAGATCCTTCGCGCAAAAGAAGCGCTCAGGATGACAATTCAGAGGTTGCAATCTTTAAATGGAGAGATCGCCGTTAGTGCTTAATGACCCACATCGCCCAGCTCGCCAGAATCGTGCCGGCCACAAAGAACACGAAGCACTTGGCCCCATACTGGGCCATGTCGCGCGGGGTCGTGCGTTGGGTGATGCCGAAGACTATCGAGGCGAAGAAGGCGAAGATGAGCGCCGCGCTGAAATGGGAAAGTTGAATCGTCATTATTCCTTCTTCCCGATGGCGATGTCGTACGCGTCCACGGCGCTGATTACGTTCAGAAGGCCGGCCACGATGATGTACTTGGTGCCGTAGTCGGCGGAGGCGAGCTGAATGGCTCCCTTACCCCAGTCCATCATGTGGGTAACGAAGTAGAGAGCGCCGGCGCCGAGATCGCCGACGAAACCGAGCATATCGAGCAGATCGCCGCCGTTCGGACCATAGACCTTGCCTTCCATCAGCACGCCAAGGACAAACATGGCGAATACGCAGGCCATGAGAATCAGTCCGCGTACCCAGCGCCGCTGAATCAGATGGCCGGCTCCG
>DATEMI010000142.1:0-2764 GCA_035275665.1 Terriglobales bacterium
ACTTCGTCAGGATTTACGCCTTTGTGGCCTTCCTTGCCGAAGAGCTCCTTTACAAGCTGCTGGATGCGCGGCATGCGCGTCTGTCCGCCGACGAGAACCACTTCGTCGATCTTGCTCGCATCAACGCCTGCGTCTTTCATCGCCCGCTTGCACGGACCCACCGAGCGCTGGATAATGTCCTCAATCAACTGTTCCAGTTTGGAACGCGTGAGTTTCTTCACCAGGTGCTTCGGACCAGAGGCATCCGCCGTGATGAACGGCAGATTGATCTCACTCTCCATCGCTGTGGACAGCTCGATCTTGGCCTTCTCGGCTGCGTCGCGGAGACGCTGCAGGGCCATCTCGTTGCCCTTCGAGCGCAGGTCGAGTCCTTCGTCTCTCTTGAATTCATCGACAAGCCACTCGACTATGCGCTGATCGATGTTGTCGCCGCCCAGGTGCGTGTCGCCATTAGTGGACTTAACTTCGATGACGCCTTCGCCGACTTCGAGGATGGAAATGTCGAACGTCCCGCCGCCGAAGTCGTACACGGCGATGGTTTCGTCCTTCTTCTTGTCGAGACCATAAGCGAGCGCCGCCGCCGTAGGTTCATTGACGATTCGCTTTACGTCGAGACCGGCGATCTTGCCGGCGTCTTTCGTCGCCTGGCGCTGTGCGTCGTTGAAGTACGCCGGAACGGTGATCACAGCTTCCGTGACTGCTCCGCCGAGATAGTCCTCAGCTGCCTTCTTTAGTTTCTGCAGTATCATCGCCGAGATCTGCGGAGGCGTGTACTCCTTGCCTTGCGCGAGTACGGCGACGTGGTCTCCTTGCCGGACGACCTTGTACGGGACCATCTTCATTTCGTCGTTCACTTCGTCGTAGCGACGGCCCATAAACCGCTTGATCGAATAAATAGTGTTCTCGGGATTCGTGATGGCCTGCCGCTTCGCGACTTGGCCGACTAGCCGCTCGCCCGATTTCGTGAATGCGACTACGGAGGGAGTGGTCCGCCCGCCTTCCTCGTTCGCGATGACCTTGGGCTCGCCGCCTTCCATAACGGCTACGACCGAATTCGTCGTCCCCAAGTCGATTCCAATAATCTTTGCCATTGCTGCCTTCTCCTAAACTTGCTGACTTCTGAGTTGCCTGATTGCTAAGTGAATGAAAATTGTAAGGTGCTGAATTTATAACAGCCGTATTATTAGAGTTGAGTCACTTATTGTCAACTGTCAGATAGATGCTGGAAGTCGGGCTCGCGATTCGTGGGAACTCACTTTTATTTTCAGTGAGATAGGTCATAGTGTTAGAATCCGTGATTTTTGGTAGGCAACAGGCAATAGCCGATAAGCCGATCATCTTGCTTATGACTATTGCTTCTTGTCCTTCGCCCACATATGACCCGCAGCAGCTCACAATCCGCTCATAGAAAGGGCATTACCCTCTGGCCACTTATCGCCGCCACCTACTTTATGGCTTCTGGCGGGCCTTATGGGCTGGAGGAGGCCATAAGCTCGGCTGGATATGGCGGAGCCATTCTGCTGATCCTCGTCACTCCGCTGATTTGGAGCCTGCCTACGGGACTGATGATCGCAGAGCTCGCCAGCGCGATCCCGGCTGAGGGCGGCTACTACGTCTGGGTTCGCCGAGCGATGGGGCCGTTTTGGGGATTCCAAGAAGCCTGGCTTTCGTTGGCTTCGAGCATCTTTGATCTGGCGATCTACCCGACGCTATTCGTGGCGTATCTCGCGCGCATTTTGCCTGGAGCCGACCAGGGCTGGCACGCAATCGCGCTCGGCGTGCTCCTTATTCTGGCCTGCCTGATCTGGAACCTTGCTGGAGGTCGGGCGGTAGGGGAAGGCTCGCTCGGCATGCTGATCCTTATGATTGGCCCATTTGCTGTACTGATCACGGTTGCCGTTCTTCATTGGGGAAAGATGGGAGGCGCGGTCGTCTCGCGGCCGATCACGCACTCTGGGCTCATTGCCGGCCTTCTGGTGTGCATGTGGAACTACATGGGCTATGACAATGCAGCGACCGTTGCCGGAGAAGTTGAAAACCCTCAGCGAACCTATCCCGTCGGAATCATTCTCACCATGCTGCTGGTGGCGATTGATTACTCGATGCCGGTATTGGCTATGTCGCGAACCGGCATTAGCCCACAACAATGGAGCACCGGATCCTGGGCCTCGCTGGGTGGAATGCTTGGGGGTTCAGGACTGCGAGTAGCGCTGGTTGTCGGCGGCATGGTGAGCTCGTTCGGACAATTTAACGCTCTGCTGATGAGCTATTCGCGCCTGCCGCTTGCAATGGCTCACGACGGCCTGCTGCCGCGAGTTTTCGGTCGCGTGCAGCCGCGCACCGGAGCCCCCTACGTTGCGATCATTGCATGCGCTGTACTCTATGGCGCTTGCCTTGGATTTGGCTTCGATCGTCTGGTTACGCTTGACGTGCTCTTGTGGGGCGCAAGCCTAGTGTTGGAATTCGTCGCGTTGATTATTTTGCGTTTGCGGGAGCCGCGACTGCAGCGTCCATTCCGAGTGCCCGGAGGGATTCCCGGAACAGTACTGGTTGGTGTGCTGCCAACGATCTTGCTTGTGGTTGCAGCCGTATACGCAGGCGAGGAGCGGATCGCCGGGATTAGCGTGTGGCTGTTTGGCATGCTGGTCATGAGCGCGGGCGTGCTCGCGTATTTCGGATGCCGGAGTAGAGCTGTGGAAGCCCCCGACTTCAGTCGGGGGTGAAAACGCGTCAGCGTTCCCATCAAAATGCGCGACAACAAAAT
>DATEMI010000143.1:0-2519 GCA_035275665.1 Terriglobales bacterium
ACGCCGGCCAAGCGATTTCACCAGACATACCGTGGTTCTTAAAGGCGGGTTCTGCCCATTCTGTCCGGGCAACGAAAGCAAAACTCCCCCCGAGATCCTCGCCTACCGCAATGGAAGCGAGCGCGACAAGCCCGGCTGGTCGGTTCGTGTAGTTCCGAACAAGTATCCCGCTTTGGGGATTGAGGGCAACCTCGATCGTCGTGCCGACGGCATGTACGACCGCATGAACGGCATCGGTGCGCACGAGGTCATCATCGAAACGCCAAATCACAGGCAAACATTTGCCGACATGCCCGACAAGAGCATCGAAGACGTGCTCTGGGCCTTCCGCGACCGCATCGTCGATCTCAAACGCGATCGCCGCTTCAAATACATCCTGATTTTCAAGAATCACGGGGAAGCTGCTGGCGCAACGCTCGAACATCCGCACTGCCAGTTGATCGCACTGCCGATTGTTCCGCGTCAGGTCATTGAAGAACTTGAAGGCGCGAGCAAATATTACGAGTTGAAAGAGCGCTGTATTTTCTGCGATATGGTTCAGCAGGACAGCTCGGGAGAGGAACCGCGCCTAGTAGCTGAAAATCGCCGGTTCGTAACCATTTCCCCTTACGCTCCTCGCTTCCCATTTGAAACCTCCATCCTGCCCAGAAACCACGAGGCGTCATTTGAAAATGCCAGCTCAGCCGACTTCGAGAGCCTTGCGAAGATGATCAAGTTGGTGGTTGGCAAAATGGACGCGGTGCTCGAGCGTCCCGCATACAACATGGTGCTACACACTGCGCCGCTCGTGGCCGGCGAATCTGCCGACTACTATCACTGGCATATTGAACTTATTCCTAAACTGACAAAAGTCGCGGGCTTCGAATGGGGAACGGGTTTCTATATCAACCCTACTTCGCCGGAAGAAGCCGCACGGTATCTGAGGGAAGCGGTGATCGAAACGCCAGAGCTGGCAAGCACACGATAGCAACAGAACCGGCGGCGGTAGCCGCTGGGGCAGTCGCATCTGTTGCGGCTGCGTCATTTTCACATTACGTTCGGCATCGCCTAAGGCCTGAGCTGGCCTTCCCGCCATCTTCCTGTGTACCGACGACGGTTCTGTCGATCTCGGTCAGATACACCTCTCCTCATTGCGTTTCAGTTTAGGAATCGGGGATGGCGATGGAGTCAGGCTAGAGTTCGGCGACGCGGGATTTTTCTTCGATTGCCATGTCTTTGAACTCACTTGAATCGAAGACTTCTCCGCATTCCTGGCACTCTACAAATTCCGCGTCTTCCTCACGCGCGACAACACGAACGCGAGGATGCTTGCAGACTTGTTCCATGCTGATTCTCTGAGGAGGAAATTTTGCAGGTGTGGGTTGAGTAGCGCTCATACTCCGGGAATTCTGTCCGGTTTTGGGAGATTGTAGCCTGACTAGTCGTCATGTCAAGCGTCTATTGCAGTCAGGTGATTACGATGAGAGTTGCCAAAACGTGGGTTGCCGGAGGCCTAGGCGGACGCCTTTTGGCCAAAACCGTTGTGCACCGTTGCCACCGAATCTATCCCGTTCGGGAATAACCGTTTAGCGCAATCGGAATTGTAGGAGTTTGGACGAATGTCGAGTGCCGACTGCCGGTTCTCAATCTCCTGCGCGCTCGACTTCTACTAAGCACGAATAGAATGTTGGTCCGCCTCCCATATCGGTAAGCCGTTCGGATGTAAGGGCGTTAATTCCGATTCCATCGGGCATGAGTTTTGTCCAGTTCAGGCGTGTGGCGACCACCCCCGGCTGCACTGCCCCATCGACCAGTGCAGTCAGCCGAATTTCGCCGCGATCATTGAAGATACGAACAGCGTCGCCTTCCGAGATGCCGCGCAGTTCGGCATCTACCCGGCTCATTTCGAGCTTGTTAGTCTTCGGTTCGAGTGGCTGGTGGGAACCGAGATTGCAGAAGGTCGAATTGAGGAAATTGTCCGCCTTTCGAGCCAGCAACTCGAGCGGATACTTCGCCGCCTGCTGCGAATGCCGCGACTCGATCGGCGCTTTGAACTTCCCGACTGGATCAAGCCCGAGCTTCGTTAGATCATCGTTCCAGATTCGCGCTTTGCCGTCGGCGGTGGGGAAACCGCCTTCCGCAAAGGGCACAAACGCTTCGGTTCCGAAGTTCAACCGAATGTGCCCTTCGCGCTCAAGGCGCTCCCGGGTGATGCCCTTGAGCCATGGATCTGGACTCTCCAGCGCTGCGTCGATCATTTGATCGACGGTCTCGCGGAAGCATGGCTCAGTGAAGCCCATTCGCTGCGCAAGCTCTCTGAACATTTCGACATTGCACTTCGATTCGCCTACGGGCGCGATCGCCTGGTTCGAAATCTGGAGGTAGTAATGCCCATAAGCCTGCTGAATGTCTTTTTGCTCGAAGAAGGTGGTTGCAGGCAGAACGATATCCGCGTAGTCGGTGGAATCGGTGAAGAACTGGTCGTGTGCGACCGTAAACAGATCCTCGCGCATGAATCCGCGCACCACGTCGTTGTGGTT
>DATEMI010000144.1:0-4607 GCA_035275665.1 Terriglobales bacterium
GGATGAAATCGCGCATGCCGTGGGTGCCGATCCACTGGAATTTCGTCTGAAGCACATCAGCGATCCGCGATTGCGCGCGGTTTTTGAAACTGCGGCAAAACGCTTCGGCTGGGGACAACAGAAGCCCTCGCCGGAACGCGGATTTGGACTTTCTGGTGGGTTCGAAAAAGGCGGATACGTTGCCACTTGCGCCGAGGTTGCCGTCGATCCGGCCAGCCGTGCAGTGCGCGTGATACGCGTTGTCGAAGCATGGGATTGCGGTCCGGTGGTGAATCCCAACGGACTCAAGAATCAGATCGAAGGCGCGATCATGCAAGGCATGGGCGGAGCGTTGTTCGAAGATGTCCACTTCGCCGATGGCCGCGTGCTGAATCCGCGCTTCGCGTTATATCGCGTGCCCCGCTTCCGCGATATGCCCAAGATCGAAGTTGAACTCATCGACCGCAAAGACGAAAAGCCCTTCGGCGCCGGCGAAACTCCCATTGTGGGAATCGCGCCGGCCGTAGGCAACGCGATCTTCAGCGCGACGGGAATCCGGTTAAGATCGCTGCCAATGGTGCCGCAGGGTTTGCCTGAAATCGGGTCATCGGGTGATCGGGTCATCGGGTGAAGTAAAACCCAAAAACACGACGCGGATTTCGCGGACGCTTCGCGCGCGGCTGTACGCGGAAGAATTGCATTATTTTTCCGCGTTAATCCGCGACCGAAGGTTCCGCGCAGTCCGCGTCGTGTTTCGGGTTGGTTTTTCAGATCACCCGATGACCCGATGGCCCGATCACCCGATTACTTATTGATATCTTCCTTCGCTTCCAACCTCTTCACCAGCCGATCGAACGCCGACTTGTAAATATCCGGCGCGTCGGCTACCGCTAGCTTCATCTCTTTTACCGCGCCGTCGTAATCGCCTTTTGCTACTGCGAGGCGGGCTGCGTCGGAGTGCGAGATCCACTCGTTTGGATATTTCTTCACGTTCGTGCGGAACAGTTCAAGGGCTTCATCCTGCTTGCCTTGGAATTGAAGCTGGCGGGCGTACGAATGAAGCTGAACGGCATTGGCGCCGTCGAGCGCTTTGGCGCGGACGACCTTGGCTTCGTCGTTCTTGCCCATGGCTTCCAGGATTTGTGATTTGGTCAGCAGATTGTCAAAACGGGACTCCAGTTGAATGGAGTGATTCTCGTAATCGAGAGCCTGCGGCAAATCGACTTTCTCTGCCAAGAGATAACTTGCAGCTTCATCCCAGCTCTCCCAGATATATTGCGAGCCGGTGCGTAGCTGTGACTTCAGGTCGGCTTCAACAACGTCGTGTACTGGAACTGTGACCCGGAATGGAACTGCGACCTTTTCCCAGCGGAGCGTGACGAGTGTTGAATCGGGTTTAACATCGTCGAAATCGTAGGTAAGAGCCTCGTGGAATTCGCTGGGCTGCGGCTTCACGCTGACGCGCAGCGCGTCTTCATCTTGCTTGTAGGAGAAGCTGCCCCATGAGGTCGCGGCTTTCGAGAGGATCACGATCCACTCGTTCTGGTTCGGGATCATGTGCAGACCGTAAACACCCTTGGCCAGCGGCTTGCCTTCGATAGATACGGGATCGGTAAATTCGATGACGGTGTTTTCGTTTGCGCCGGCGCGCCAGACTTGTCCGTAGGGGACGAGCTTGCCCCATATCTGCCGGTTGTTGACCAGCGGACGGCTATAGTTCACGGAGATGTCGGTGATGCCGATGCGCTGCGTCACCAGCGCATGCTGGCTGGGTCGGGGCAGGTTCAGGATACTTTGAGCGTTCAATGGCGACGCAATCAACAGCAATGCGCCGGTCGCAAGAAATGCGAGCAGCATTCGCTTCTTCATGTGTGATTAGCCTCCGCGATTGGACGTGGAGGTACTCGCGCTGTGAGCGGAGTTGGTGGGAAAAGAGCGACGGCTTGTCCCAGGATTTTCGGGTGCATGGGAGCATTTGTGGCTGCGTTCTCGCACCAATAGAATGCGAAGGAACTCCTCGATGACCGGATTACTCCAGTTCAAAGTCAAAACACGACGCGGATTTCGCGGACGCTTCGCGCGCGGATCACGCGGATACCAAAACTCACTTGCATCCGCGTTAATCCGCGACCGAAGGTTCCGCGAAATCCTCGTCAGGTTTTCTGTTCCTACGGCATGACCCAGTCACCCCTCCGCATTCTCATCTCCGCCGGCGAAGCTTCAGGCGAGAACTACGGCGCCATGCTGATGGCCGAGCTGCGCAAGCTCGCCGCTCGCGACATTCAGTTCTTCGGAGTCGGTGGGGAGAAAATGCGCGCTGCCGGATTCGAGACGATTGTCGATTCGGGGAAAGTGGCTGCAGTTGGTATCACGGAAGTCATCAAGCATGTCGCGACGATCTACCGTGAATTTTTTCGCATGGTGGCAGTCGCGCGTGAGCGGAAGCCGGACGTTGCTGTGCTCATCGACTTTCCCGATTTCAACCTTCGTCTTGCAGGAAAGTTGCACGAGATGGGCGTGCCGGTCGTGTACTTCGTCTCTCCACAGCTTTGGGCATGGAAGCAGGGACGTATCTGGCGCGTAAAGAAATTCGTCGATCGCATGCTAGTCATCTTCCCTTTCGAGCAGGACTACTACCGCGAGCGCGGTGTGAACGCCGAGTACGTGGGACATCCGCTGGCTGACCTTGCTCCACCACAGATTCCGCGAGAAGTTTTCGCACGCGAGCATGGGCTCGATCCGGCCAAGCAGTGGATCGCTCTGCTGCCCGGCAGCAGGAAGAAAGAAGTCTTGTTGAATCTGCCGGTCGTGCTTGAGGCTGGCGCAAGACTTGGCGAGGCATATGAATATGTGGTTCCGGTGGCAAGCACGTTATCCCGCGAATGGATGAAACAGCAGATTGGCTCAGCCCGCGTTCATCTCGTTTCCGACGCGCGGGCTGCGCTGCTTCATGCCCGGGCGTCGGTGGTCGCCAGCGGAACCGCTACCGTCGAGGCTGCGCTCATCGGAAATCCCTTCATCGTTGTTTATCGCGTGAGCGGACTGAGCTATGCCATTGGTAAGCGTCTGGTTAAGGTAAAGAATTTCGGCATGGTAAATCTGATCGCCGGAAGCGAGATCGTGCCCGAGTTGATTCAGGAGGACTTCACCGCAGAGCACGTCATCGAGGAGCTAAGAAAACTGATCCCCGATGGCCCACCGCGAGAACAAATGCTATGGGAGCTTAACGAAGTTCAATCGAAGCTGCGTCAGGTGGGGGCGGCAGGTGGACGAACAGCGATTGCCCGGGCCGCACATGCTGTGCTGGAGACGATTTCCACGGGCGCGCCTTGAGCTGAAGATCGGGTCGAGTGCGACGAATAGCTCGCACTCCAACCGGGGTCTTTCCGCCTTACTTCCCGTTGCTCAGAAAGCAGTGAACTCTGTTCACTGTACACGAATATAAAGCGAAAGTCAACTCTTCTAATCCAGCGTAGAAGACAGCAACGCAGCCCTAGAAATGGGGGTCAATCCTCTTCCGACCATTGAGGGCTCATTTCCTCTTTCTCCGACCGAGATAGCCCGGGTGCCGTGCCATCTCGACACAAATGATTGCTCTTCCAGAGATTCACCCCAGTCTACAGTTACGCTGTTATTACGCTGTTCTTCGCTGTTCTTTTTCGAAAATGTGTAAACTGTTGGGCATAAAACTCGAAATTGCAAGTGTGTACGCTGTTTTTTACGCTGTTGTGCAGCGTAAGTGCGCTCCGAGCTAACGCAACTTCCATTGCGTTCGGCGTGTTCTCAGTGCTTCGTGGTGAATGAGCACGGGCGCGAGTTAAACTATTTCTGCACCTCATTCGTTTATAGAATGGAAGTGTCGATTCTCGTATTGGGCCCTCCAACCTCTTCCTGTAAAGGTCATTCAACTGCATCTTTTCTGGATGTGCGGAAGCGTTGTACGAGGACGGCTACTGTGGAGCTTCAATGAGTTTTTCTAGCCGGATGCGCACCGCGCGCATTCCCTATAGCCTTCTGCGGCTGCTGATTTGTGCGGCCTTTGTCGCGCTTACTCTTGCCGCCAGCGCCGCCGAAAAGCCGCGGATCGAGGTAAACGACTACGTAATCGACGCCGATCTCGCGCCCAAAACCCACCACATCACCGCCAAAGCCAAAGTCAAGTTCACGGCGCTGGACGATATCAGCACAGCCGTCTTCGAGCTCAACAATGCTTTGCGCGTAACGCGCGTGACAACCGAGGCCGGCAAAGTTCTGCCGACGGAGCGCGTCACTCAGGACTACACCGTGCGTGTTTCCCTGCCCGATGGCTTATCGAAGGGGCAATCGCAAACGCTCAATTTTGACTATGAAGGCGTGCTGGCAAGCGGCGACGACAGTCCGGTTGAGGGTCTGAAGCTCGCTTCCATTAATCCCGATACAAGCTATTTGCTGTACGCCGCGCGCTGGTTTCCCATGGTCGGCTACGGCACGAACAGGTTCACAGCCAGCATTAACATTACGGTTCCGGCATTCTTTTCAGTAATCGGCAGCGGCGCCAAGCCGGGATCAGAGCATCCCGCTTCCGCGGGCAATAAAACCGCGAGCTTCGTTTGGGACACGCCGAGCTTTCCCGGAACCATCATCGCCGG
>DATEMI010000145.1:0-2353 GCA_035275665.1 Terriglobales bacterium
CCACACTACGTGGGATGCGGCCATTCTTGCTTCCCGCCCCTTCTTCTATTTGCATTCCCAATAGAGGTGTGCGACACTTCATTTGGTAACCAAATAGAACGCACTGGACGAGACCGATGAAACCGAAGAAGAGGGATGTACAGCAAGGAACGCTGGCGCTGATGGTATTGAAGACGCTTCAGGTTCTGGGCCCACTGCACGGTTACGCAATTGCTCGACGTATCGCGCAGATTACCGACGAACTGCTCTCGGTCAATCAGGGAACGCTCTATCCGGTTCTCCTGAGACTTGAGCAGGAAAGGGCGGTGGCGTCTGAGTGGGCACCCTCGGAAAACAACCGGCGCGCCCGGTTTTACCGGATCACTCGCGCCGGGGAGAAGCTGCTCGAAGCCGAAAAGCGCGATTGGGAACAGACCGCAGCCATTATCGCGCGGTTCTTTGATTTGAAGGCAGAGGATCTGGCATGAGAGTGCTCGTTCGTTTTTTTGCACGCCTACGGAATTTTGCAGCAAACCACCGGAATGACGAACGCTTGCAGGAAGAGATCGAACAGCATATCGCCTTGCAAACGGAAGACAAGATTCGGTCCGGAATGCCTCCGGACGAAGCTCGCCGGACAGCGCGCCTGGAATTCGGAGCGATGGAATCAATTCGCGAAGATTACCGTGCCGAGGAGGGCCTGCCATTTCTCGAGAGGTTGCTCCAGGACATTCGATTCGCGCTGCGCACGATGCGCAAATCATGGTCATTCTCGTTTGCCGCTGTTCTGACGCTGGCGCTGGGCATTGGTGCTACTGCAGCGATGTTCAGTGTGACAGAGGCCGTTGTCTTACGCCCGCTTCCTTATGCTGACGCGAATCGGATTGCAGATGTTCGGACGTTTTCGCCTTCCGGCTATTGGCAAATGTCCTCTTGGCCCGGATACCTCGAACTGCGCCGGCTGGCCTCATCCTTTGAGGCCATTGCCGCATACGAGGATTTCTGGGGAATGACGATGAAAACCGGAGATCGAAGTCGCTACCTCAATGTGGTTCAGGGTACTGACAATTTTTTTGCCGTGTTTGGAGTCAGACCGCTCCTGGGTAGAACCTTTATCGCCGGCGAAGACCAACCGGGAAAAAGCAACGTCGTCGTCCTCAGCTATGAGGTATGGAAACAGTCTTTTGATGGAGATGCTGGAGTTGTAGGACGGACAGTCAATCTCGATGGCGATTCGTACGTCGTAATTGGCGTGATGCCGGCAGGATTTCGTTTTCCGGTGACAAAGCCCGACCTTCTCTATATCCCGATCCACGTCAGGTCCTCATTCGTTGGACAATGGCGCACGCATTGGCTCATGACTATTGGCCGACTCAAGCAGGGTGTTTCTATTCAACAAGGTCAAGCCGACCTCGCCCATGTCCTTACCGAAATTGGGCAGGAGAAACCGGACTCCGACAAGGGCCGCACGGTAACTGTAGCGCCCATTTCAACAGCTATGCACGGGAAGAGCGAGTTGCCGGAGATTGCCGTCATGCTCGGAGCCGTGTTTACGCTGCTGCTCATCGCTTGCGCCAATGTTGCTGGTCTCCTGCTTGCGCGAGGTGTTACGCGAGGACGTGAAATGGCTCTCCGGGTGGCTATTGGCGCTTCACGGGGACGTCTCATTCGACAGCTTCTTGTCGAGAGCTCGGTTCTTGGAATTATTGGCGCCAGCGCAGGCCTTCTGTTCGCACTTGGGCTGCTTACCGCGATGCGTGCTTTTCTGATCCATGCCTTCATGCGAGGTGAGGAAATCCACCTCAACATCGAGGTGGTGATTGTTACACTGGTTATAGGAATTCTATCGAGTGTAGGAGCCGGGCTGATTCCGGCCGTGCGAGCCGCGCGATCGAACCCAAATGCGTCTCTCAAGTCTGGAATGTCTACGGGGACCTCGCACCAGCAACGTCGGCTCCGCACGGGATTCGTAGTCGCGCAGGTTTCTCTCTCACTGCTTTTACTCATTTTTTCGGGAGTCCTCTTGTTGACCTTGCGGCGCATGTTGCAAACAAACATCGGGTTCAATCCCTCTCATGTACTTCAGCTGGAGGTGAATTTCCCCTCAGGGGATTTCAAAGACAGAGATTACGTTCAGGGCGTGATGATGCCTTTAGAGGCACGGGTTCGAACGATTCTGGGAGTCAGCGCAGCGGGCTGGAAGGATCAGGGGCCGCTACTTGGATATGGAGCTGGCACAGTGTTGCCACTCGTTGGCCAGCCGCCCGATCTCCCTAATCATGAACGGTCGGCGGAAAGCCGCAGCGTGGCTTCTGGATTCTTCCGAACTCTAGGCATCCCTATTCTTCGGGGCCGGGATTTCGATTCTCGGGAC
>DATEMI010000146.1:0-9606 GCA_035275665.1 Terriglobales bacterium
CTGCCGTTCATGAATCCGTCGCTGCCCGTCGAGCAGCGCGTGAATGACTTGCTGAAGCGCATGACGGTGGAAGAGAAGGTGTCTCAGCTCGTTAACCAATCCCGTGCGATTCCCCGATTGGGAATTCCCGCCTATGACTGGTGGAGTGAGAGCCTGCATGGTGTTCTTTCGAACGGGACCACGGAATTTCCAGAACCAATCGGACTCGCTGCTACCTTCGACACAAAAACGATCCATGACATGGCAACTGATATCGGCATCGAAGGGCGCATCAAACACGTGCAGTTCGTCCGCGCCGGCCACAGCAACATCTTCGAAGGGCTGGACTTCTGGGCGCCGAACATCAACATCTTTCGCGACCCGCGCTGGGGACGCGGACAGGAAACGTACGGCGAAGATCCATTCCTGACTGCCCGTATGGGCGTGGCCTTTGTTACTGGCATGCAAGGTGACGATCCCAAGTACTATCGCGTGATTTCCACTCCTAAGCACTTCGCAGTACACAGCGGACCCGAACCTACGCGCCATACCGCCGACATAGTCGTAAGCAAGCACGACGAACTCGACACATATTTGCCCGCCTTCCGCGCGACGGTTACCGAAGCGAAAGCAGGTTCGGTAATGTGTGCTTACAACAGGATTAATGGGCAGCCAGCGTGCGTGAATCAGTTCTTGCTCGACGATCAACTGCGCGGCAAATGGAAATTCCAAGGATATGTCGTCTCCGATTGCGGCGCGGTGATCAACATCTTCCAGGATCACCATTTCACTAAGACGCAGGCCGAAGCATCCGCGCTTGCGGTGCAGCGCGGCATGGATAACGAATGCGTGGACTTCCTTGCCAAAGTCTCTGACGATCACGACTACAAGCCATATCTCGATGCCTACAAGCAAGGCATCTTGACGCAAAGCGAGATCGATACTGCCCTTCGTCGACTCTTTACAGCCCGCATCAAGTTGGGAATGTTCGATCCTCCCGAAATGGTCCCATACACCACGATTGACGAGAGCGAATTGGACAGTAGGGAACATCGCGCGCTGGCCCGTAAGCTGGCGAACGAATCGATGGTGCTGCTTAAGAACGATGGTGTTCTTCCGTTAAAGACAAGCGGAATTAAGATCGCCGTCATCGGCCCGCTCGCCGATCAGACGAAGGTGCTTCTCGGGAATTACACAGGCATCCCCAACCACACGGTATCGATGCTGGAAGGATTAAAAGCGGAATTTCCCGAGGCGCAGATCAGTTTCGTTCCTGGAACGCAATTCCTGCGCAATGAAGGCGAGCCGGTTTCTGCCTCGATGCTGACAACGCCTGACGGACGGCCCGGCGTCAAAGTCGATTTCTCCACTGGCGAGCTTTTTGGAGGTAAGCCAACACCGATCACCAGTAGGCAACAACCGACAGTCGAATTGAAAGCAGCAGACGTACCGCCCGAAGCCGCCGGCAAGCCGTTGTTCGTTGAATGGAACGGATTCCTTACGCGAACCGAAACGGGCGAGTTCAATATCGGAGTGAAGGCCGAAGGAACCTTCGCATCGGTCGCGATTGACGGTAAGGAAGTCGTGCAGGAATTCATGGGCACTGCAAAGGGCGTCCAGTCCAAAGTGGGACACGTTCATTTGGAGCAAGGCAAAAAGGTCGCCATCAAGGTGAGATATGGACGGACGCAAGCAGGCCCGATCCAAATGGAACTGATCTGGTCGAAGTACGACCGCACGCCATCTCCCGAAGCAGTCACTGCCGCAAAAGACGCTGACGTGGTGGTTGCTGCGGTCGGCATCACCAGCGAACTCGAAGGCGAAGAGATGCCGGTGAGCGAGGAAGGTTTCAAGGGAGGCGATCGTACCAGCCTCGATCTTCCCAAACCGGAACGCGATCTGCTCGAAGCTGTAGCGACTGCCGGCAAACCGCTTATTGTGGTGTTGATGAATGGCAGCGCCCTCGGCGTGAACTGGGCTAACGAACACGCGAATGCAATTCTCGAAGCCTGGTACTCGGGAGAAGAAGGCGGCGCCGCGATCGCCGAGACTCTGAGCGGCAAAAACAATCCCGGCGGCCGTCTGCCGGTTACTTTCTATAAAGACATTAGCCAGCTTCCGGTATTCGAAGACTACTCGATGAAAAACAGGACATATCGTTACTTCGAAGGCACGCCGCTGTATCCGTTCGGATACGGGCTTAGCTATACAGAGTTCGATTACAGCAACCTGAAGCTGCCCTCAGGCGCGATAAAAGCCGGCGACCCTCTCCATGCGGAGGTCACGGTCAAGAACACTGGAGAAAAAGAAGGCGACGAGGTAGTTCAGCTCTATCTGAGCTTCCCAGATGTAAAAGGTGCTCCGCTCAAAGCGCTGCGTGGATTCGAGCGCGTGCATTTGAACGCTGGTGAAAGCAAGACTGTCGCGTTTGATCTCAAAGGTCGCGATCTGATCATGGTGTCAGAAGACGGCCAGCCACTGATCGCTCCAGGGACTTACAAAATCTCCGTTGGGGGCGGGCAGCCGGGAACCGAAGCCAAGACGATCAATGGCATCTTTTCCATTCGTGGAGAGATGAGGCTGCCGGAGTAGCGGCATTTTGGAGGCAAGAAACGCTCGGCAGACTCAGAATCGCAGTCTGAGATCATGGGGCAGCCCGCTAATCCGCATCGACGACAAACCGCAAGGTACCGCAACCGGCGTTCTTGCCATCCAAGATTGAGAGCGCTTATGTCTCCGAAACTCCCATCGGTTTCTGCTGCCGATTTCCTGCCCGGACGCAAGACGCTTCCTGCGTTGCGCGAGGCAGCAAAGTCATGTCGTGGCTGCGATCTGTGGCAGCGCGGTACGCAAACTGTTTTTGGAGAAGGAAAGCCGGGCGCGGAAGTGATGCTGGTTGGCGAGCAGCCGGGCAACGATGAAGATCTGCAAGGGCGTCCATTTGTCGGTCCTGCGGGCAGGGTTCTGGACAAAGCACTTGCGGCTGCTGGTATCGACCGAGATGACGTTTACGTGACCAATGCCGTAAAGCATTTCAAGTGGGAGCCGCGAGGCAAGCGTCGTATTCACAAGAAGCCGAACGGAATGCAGATTGCCGCGTGTCGTCCATGGTTCGAAGAAGAAGTGAGTGTGATTAAGCCAAGAGTTATCGTCGCACTCGGCGCGACAGCCGCCCAGGCGCTGCTCGGACGCGACTTCCGCGTCACTCAAAGCCGCGGGAAAGTAATTTCAACCGGCGCGACTCCGATTATCGCTACGGTCCATCCCTCTTCGATTTTGCGAGCCCCCGATGACGAATCCCGCCTCGCTGAGATGGCGAGGTTCATCGATGACCTTCGCGTAGTGGCATCGCACCTTCGTAGCAGTAGGAAAGCAGCTTGATAGATTACGGGGCCGCCGATTGCAGGAGTCACCCGTACCGTCAGTACCGTCCGCGGTACTGACGCGCGTTGCAAATGTGCTCGCATTCTTGGTTAGATCGGTATGGCGAACACGTGAGCAGCAAAGCCATCCAGCTTGATGAATAATCCCCACTGCTTCAGGTCAGAGGTTTGTCGTTCATATGCGTGCTCGTTTAGCACGTCATTGAAACGCAGCGAAGCCGATGAGAGCATTTCGGCGGGAAGATAGATTCTGCCAGTAGAGATTGCGGCGCCAAGGTTCACCACAACGAGCCGATAGCTTTCCTCTCCAGTCCACAGGAAGGCAATGAGATCCGAAGCCGTGTGGTCGCTCGAATCTTCAACTTCGAGCAGCTTCCAATTTGAGCCGTGAAACTCAGCAGCATCGACGATCTTCAATATCCGCTCACATAGGTTTAAGACTTCCGCATCGGCTACTTCTTCTCGCGTGCGCGCGAGCTGTACGACGGCTTGGGTCGACAGGCCCTCGAGCTGCCCATCGTTGATAAAGTGTATTCCCGGAATGGTACAGGCAAGAACCGCGATAGCCGGCAACCGATTCTTGCCGAAAACCGCCGCAGCGCGGCCTTCATCGTGGTTTTCAAGAAAACGCACCGAGCGCGACTGGAACTCCCAATCGGCTTTTAGGTGCAGATAAACGTCCCGGACAAACCCGTCGCGCAGGCGATCATAAAGCCGCTTGTCATACGTAAAGTTGAACCCAAGCTGCTGTAGAGCCCACTCGCAATCGCAATAGGCTTCGGCGATCCAGACGAAGTGCGGCACAGCGCGCGTCGCCTCGCGCCAGAACTCTTCTGCGGGCGCGGCCATGCCTGCGAGAAACGGCTCCCAATTCTGATGGAAGCTGTCATTGAGCAGAAGCATCGCCATGTCGCAGCGCACACCGTCGCAGAACTGTGCGATGCGGCGAATCTGCTCGATCATCGCTGCCCGCAGTTCCGGATTGAAATAGTTGAGCTGCGCGGTATCGGTCCAAGGGGCAAAATTTGGATCGCGTCCGTACGCGATCACTTCCGGCTTGCCGTTCGCACCTTCGCTCATGAAGAAGTCTCCGGGGGCCTTACGGTACGCCGCGAGATCGCCGCGAACGTAATACTCGGGATGTTCGCGCACCCATGGATGATCCTGCCCCGTATGGTTCGGCACAAAGTCGAGGATCAGGCGCATTCCGAAGTTGTGAAGCTGATCGCGAACAGCTTCCAAATCTTCCCAGCTTCCGATGAGCGGATCGGGTTCGTATCGCTCGATTGAGAACGGCGAACCGGCGATATCTTCCAGAGTCCAGTCAGGAAGGGCCTCGTCATATCGAGATAAAAGCGGCAAATAGCTGCGCGAAAGCATGCGCCCTGCCGTACTCCGCTTCCATACGCCCATGAGATAAACGAGATCGAAGCCGAGAGCTCGCAGCCGCTCCCATTCCGAAACGGGAACATTGCCCAGGCGTATCTTCTGGCGCAATTTCTGACTTAGCTTAGAAAGCCATTGCAGTGTGCTGATTTCGTAAAGCTGCGGATGCCGCCTAAGCGAAGGGAGAGTGCTCATTAGGAATTGCAGCACCAGCAGTCATTTGCCAGTGGTGATGCAGAGATTCTATTCGCTTCCTGTGGGTGTCATGGCAGCGAACTCAGGTCGGGGCGCGGCGCTCGTCTGCTGCGCCGCCCAACGGCTGTCTTTATCGGCTCACTGCTAAGATAGAGGATTGCGTTCACGCTCATATCCATCGCAGTAGGTTTCCATATACATGAAGACTGGCATTATCGGCCTGCCCCAGGTGGGCAAGACATCACTTTTCAAGATTCTGACCAAAGCTCAAGTGGAGGAGCGTGGACACAATCCGCGTGAGGCCCATATTGGGATTGCCAAGGTACCCGACGAGCGCCTGGATAAGCTTTCGGCTCTCTACAGTCCGAAGAAACTTGTTCATGCGACGGTGGAATACTCCGATGTTGCGGCGATCGGTCAGGAGGCGCTGAAAGAATCTGCCTACGCGAACAATTTGAGGACCGTAGACGCCCTTATCCATGTCCTGCGCGCGTTTGACGAACCTTCAATTCCCCACGTTGGTGAAATCGACCCACTGCGCGATGCTCGCAACGTTGATTTCGATCTGGTGGTCAATGATTTGGGCCAGATCGAAAAGCGCATGGAGCGACTGGAAAAAGATTTGAAAAAGATGAAATCGCCAGAGCTGGAGCGCGAATTCGATCTATTGAAGCGTGCCAAGACGCATCTCGAATCCGAGCGTCCACTGCGCGAGATGGAGATGTCGCCGGAAGACAGAAAGCGCATTCGTGGATTCATGTTTTTGAGTCAAAAACCAATCCTGTATGTACTGAACGTCAACGAGAGGTCCACACTCGGTTCCGATCTGGAACAAGCTTCGGCAAAGTACAAATTGACTGAGTATGCCTCGCGTCCAAACGCAGGAGTCACCGCGATATGCGGCAAAGTGGAAGCCGAGCTTGCCGATATGGGCGACGAAGAATCCGCGGAGTTTCTGGCAAGCTATGGTTTAACAGAGAGCGGTCTCGTGCGCCTCATTCGCAAGAGCTACGAACTACTCGGGCTCATTTCATTCTTTACCGTCGGTGAAGACGAATGCCGCGCCTGGACGATCGAGCGCGGATCCCGCGCGCAGGCAGCGGCCGGAGCAATTCATTCCGATTTGGAAAAGCACTTCATTCGCGCCGAGACGATCCATTGGGATCAGCTTCTGGAAGCCGGCTCTGAGGCAAACGCGCGCTCCCGCGGGACGCTGCGACTCGAAGGTAAAGACTACATCGTGCGTGATGGCGACGTGATGCACATCCGCCACAGCGCCTGAACGATGTCTCCTCTGGCTGTCACCATCATCCTGGGACTCACCGCGGCAATGGCCGACGGCGTGGGCGGCCTGATCATCATTCAGCGTCATTGGGAGCGGCGTTATCTACGCTACTTTGTGGCGGTTGGATCGGGATTCATGCTGGCAACAGCGTTAGTCGAGATGCTCCCCGAGAGCCTACGCATTGCGCCGAAACATGCTCCTGCGTTTCTGCTGCTCGGATACTTTCTCGTTCATTTTTTCGAGCACACCGTTGTCCCACATTTCCATTTCGGGGAAGAAACTCATGCCGGTGAGTTCATCCACACGCACAAGAGCTATTCGGTGCTGCTCGGCTTGGTCGTACACACGTTTTTCGACGGAATCGCTATTGCCTCGGGGTTCCTGATTTCGAACTGGCTCGGATGGGTGATCTTCATTGCGGTTTTCCTACACAAAATTCCCGAAGGCTTCACCGTCGGCTCGGTGATGCTGGCCAGCGGCCGCTCTCGCCGTATCGCATTCATATCATCGGTGATCCTTGGAGCCTCCACGCTGCTGGGTGTGCTTGCCATGCGAGCGTTTTCGCCGATGCTCCAAATAGGCTTGCCGCTTTCTGCGGGCGTGACGCTCTATGTTGCTGCTTCCGATTTGATTCCCGAAGTGAACAAAGAGCCAGGGATCAGAATGGCACTGCTCGTGTTTGTGGGAGTAGCGGTGCTCTTGCTCCTCGACAGCTGGATCCGCGTGTGAATTTGAAAGGAAACGGTTCCGCCATCCCGACGCGCATGAGAGGGGAACGTTGTTTAACTGAATTCTTTCCGATCTGACATTTCTGATCATCCGGGCGATAATTCTCTGCATGGCTACCTATTCGGGCACACCTGGTCACCAGATGGTCTCGACCAGCTTCGATCTCCCCGGCTATCGCGTGGTGCGCACACTCGGTGTGGTACGCGGGATCGTGGTTCGCTCGCGTTCCATTTTTGGAACCATCGGAGCGGGACTGCAGACGCTGGTCGGCGGCAACATCACATTGCTGACCAATCTTTGTGAAAAAACGCGCGCCGAAGCTTTCGATCTGATGCTCAAACACGCTGGGGATCTCGGAGCGAATGCGGTGGTCGGCGCTCGCTACGACGCCACTGAGATCATGCAGGGCGTCACCGAAGTCCTCGCCTATGGGACCGCCGTCGTGGTGGAGCGTTCCACATAATCGGTGAGAATGCGAGTCGTGCCCAATTGCGAAGTTAAAACACCCGAGACACGAATCAATCCTCCGCTCTAGCCCGATCTCAGTCGTGCATTCTCGCTGGAAAAATCCTCATTGGACATCGGCTCGCAGTGTGCCACATCGCAATTTACGCAGTTGGGCCAGAGTCGCTGCGATCAAGCCTGACGGGAACAGGATCAACTCGGAGGGCTCTGGCACCGGCGACGAAGTGGTCGAGATCGTCCAGGTCCCCGAATGGACGTTGTCGGTCGAGGCCGCGTCACCGCATTGATGAGTATTTCCGGGTTCAAAGCAAGAGTGATCGACGATCAGCGGGTCACCGCTAGCCGAAACGTCGCGCAGAAGATTCTCGGTCCCGAGATCAAAGTTCCCGGAGATCCCGGAGCGGATGTCTGGTTGTGAAGCAAAAATCGACCACGCAGCGATGTTGCCGGAGCCATCAGTGGCCACATCAAAAATAGAGACCTGCGCATTGGCGTTATCCAGCGTGTGGACGCCATCTGTCATGGTGAATTGCGCCGGCGTCACAGCTACCAGCGAAGTCGCGTTAGACCCGACGCTGCCGATTACTCCCACCGAGGGAGCAATGGGATTGGCAAACGTCATTGACACAGAAATGAAATTCGACGTCGTTAGTCCGCTGCTGCTGTCAACGAACGTGAACGCCGGCCCAGTGTAGGTGTAAATAGTATCGGCCTGACTCACTATGCTTACGCCCACTGTGAGCAGACACACCCCTATGTAGTGGAGTCTCATACAAGTCTCCTTGCAACTCTTCGAGGGGATGCTGATATAAGCGGAAAATCGGACTCAATTAGCTCAACTCCAGCCGCATTTTTTGGGCGGAATTTGAGTAAAGCTGCGACGAGAGGTCGATGATCGCAACGTTTCGGAATGTTGCCATTGGTTTGAGAATCCGAGGGCCGTCATGTCCTCGTGCCCAGAACAACCGAGAATGCGTCCTTTCGCCAAAGGACTGCGACGCGGAATCCTGCCTTCGACATCAGATTAATCTCTGTATCCAGAGGCAGATAACCATCTTCTTTTGACCATGCGGCAAGATAGTCGTTCGCCTGGCGCTCGTCGTATGACTGTCGCAGATGCTGCTTCCATGCTTCAAATTGCCGACGCGAAAGATCCTCATCTCCCGCCGGCTGGCAGTCAACGTTGATCAATTGGCCTTTATGAGCAACCGCACTGGCCAGGCGTTTATAGAGAGCCGCTTTTGCTCCTTCCGTACGGACATGATGAAGGGCAAATGACGCAACTATGGCATCGCACCGTGGAATCTCGCAGCGCTCGAACGAGTCGCAGATCAGGTGGGCGCCAGGAATGCGTTCGGCTGCCGCCTTAAGCATCTCCGCGTCAGTATCTATCCCTATAACCTTTGCCTTGGGTGCACGTTCACGAGAACGAGCGGAGAGTGCTCCTGTCCCAATGCCCAAGTCAACGATGGTTCCCACTTTGGGATTGAGAGTCGAAGCAGCCACATCGAGCATTTCTTCATAATGCGGAATAAACGTTCGGATCCGGGCATCGTATTCCGCCAGGTCAATTCCGAGATGTGATGCGACTCCCATTTTGGACTAAGCCGGCCATCCTTCCTCTGCTGTTGCGGCAGGCACCTGCTGACGATTGGAAAGTGATTCAAACTCCCGCGTGCCGTTTGTCGCCGGTCGAGCCAACGTGCTCGCCTTGCGGGTGGTGGTGTCTATCGCTCGGATTAGCGTAGCGCGAATGCTGCCTTCTTCCAATTCGAGCAGCCCTTCCACGGTGCATCCGCCAGGAGTAGTGACCTCGCTTTTCAGGATTGCTGGATGCAGTCCGGTTTCCAGGACCATCGATGCGGCTCCGAGCGTCGCCTGGGCAGCCAAAGTCGTGGCCAGATCGCGAGGCAGTCCCATGCGAATGCCACCTTCGGCGAGCGCTTCGACGATGGTATAAATAAATGCGGGACCACTGGCGGAGAGGCCGGTTACGGCATCCATCATCTGCTCTTCTACTTCTGCCGTCCGTCCCATGAGCGCAAAAAGTTCTGCCGCTCGCGCCAGATGGTCGGCGGTTGCAAACCGTCCAGCACACAAAGCGGTCATGCCTTTCCCAATTCGACACGCTGTGTTTGGCATTGCGCGGACGACTGCAAGTCGTCGGCCCAATACTGCTTCAAT